>JAFLRW010000011.1 GCA_022511285.1 Duncaniella sp. | reverse complement strand
CTATATCGCCTCCGGCAAAGATGTCGGCTACAGATGAGCGCATCGTATCGCCGTCAACCACGATGGTGCCGTGGCGGCTCACGTCAAGGCTTGTAAAGGCGTTGGGAATTAGGGGGTTAGGAGATACGCCAATGCTCACTATGACCATATCTACCGGAATCTCGTCAATGGCGCCGGGAATAGGCACCGGAGAGCGTCGGCCCGACTCGTCGGCCTCGCCAAGCTCCATGTGCTGCACTCGCATAGCCTTGACGCGTCCGTCCTCGTCGGCAAGATACTCTATAGGGTTGGTGAGAGTCATAAATTCTACACCTTCTTCTTTTGCGTGGGCCACCTCTTCTATGCGGGCCGGCATCTCGGCTTCGCTACGGCGATACACTATCATAGCCCGTTCAGCTCCTTGACGCAGCGCTGTGCGCACGGAGTCCATCGCAGTATTCCCGCCACCAATCACGGCAACGTTGCGCCCTTTGAGCACGGGAGTATCCTCGCCGGGACGTCCGGCCTGCATAAGATTGATGCGGGTTAGATACTCGTTGCTCGACATTACGCCGATGCTGTTCTCCCCTGGGATTCCCATAAAGCGGGGCAGACCGGCACCCGAGGCTACGAAGATTCCTTCATAGCCCATCTCCTTGAGATCGGAGTAGGAAAGAGTCTTGCCTATAATGCAGTCTTTCACAAACTCCACGCCGGCCTTGCGCAGACTGTTGATTTCAGCCTCTACTATAGAATTGGGGAGCCGGAATTCAGGGATGCCGTAGATGAGCACACCGCCCACCTCGTGGAGTGCCTCGTAGACAGTCACTCGGTAGCCATAGTTGGCCATCTGTCCGGCAAAAGAGAGTCCGGCGGGGCCTGAGCCCGCCACCGCTATTTTAATCCCGTTGTCGGACTGCGGATTAGCGTCGGCTCCCTCGCAATGAGTGCGGGCATAGTCGGCCGCAAATCGCTCCAACCAGCCTATGGCCACGGGGTCTTTCCCCATTTTATTGTATATGCAGCGAGATTCGCACTGCTTCTCTTGTGGGCAGACACGGCCACACACAGCCGGAAGGGCAGAGGTGGTGCGCAACACAGCGGCGGCTTCGCCAAATCTGCCCCTCTCGATATTTTTAATGAATGAGGGAATCTCAATCTGCACAGGACATCCTTGGATGCACTGCGGGTCGGGACAGTCTAAACAGCGCCCGGCCTCCACCACGGCCTGCTCGGCAGAGAGGCCGCAGTTCACTTCCTCATTACACGTCACGCGATACTCTGCCGGAAGCTGAGGCATCTCGGCACGCGGCGTTGAGGTGCGCTCTTTCACACTTTTGCTCTTTCGCAGTTCCTCGCGCCACTCGGCGTTGCGGTTAGTGTCGGGTCTGTTCATCTTATAGGCGTATTATAGGATTTCAGTCGCATTATCATCTCGTCGAAGTCCACTTTGTGGGCGTCAAATTCAGGCCCGTCGATACATACGAATTTTGTTTTGCCTGCAACGGTCACACGACATGCTCCGCACATTCCGGTGCCGTCAACCATAATGGTGTTAAGCGACACAATTGTCGGTATGCCGTATTTTTGAGTGGTCAGCGCTGCGAATTTCATCATTACAGCCGGTCCGATGGCCACTACCTGATTCACTTTCTCGCGGGTTATCACATCTTCCAATCCGGCCGTCACCAAGCCCTTGGTGCCCTTGGAGCCGTCGTCGGTCATCACTATGACCTCATCGCTCCACTCTGCCACCTCTTTTTCGAGGATAATCAGTTCGGCTGTGCGGGCGGCTAAGATTGAAATCACACGATTGCCGGCCTGCTTCATAGCTTTGATGATAGGGAGAAGCGGAGCCACTCCGACACCACCTCCGCAGCACACTACAGTGCCCACGTTCTCAATATGAGTGGCTTGACCAAGAGGCCCCACGACGTCGGTGAAGCTGTCGCCCGGCTCGAGGGCGTTGATTTTGGAGGTTGAAACTCCGACGCTTTGTACCACAAGAGTGATTGTGCCGCGTTCAGGGTCAGCGTCGGCTATGGTGAGGGGGATTCTCTCGCCCCCTTCGCCGGTTCTAACTATCACGAAATGGCCCGGTTTGCGTGCTCGGGCTATCAGAGGTGACTCCACCTCAAATTTAACAACATTTTCAGAAAAATGCTCTTTTGAGACTATCTTATTCATTTGACCGATGAAGCATTATGGCCTGAGTCGGCAGAAAGGCCGACAAATCAACGCACAAATGTAACTATTAACAGCCAATTATGCAACACACCTTATAAATTTCTCTACATGTAATATATATTAACAATAAAATCCCCGCAGAGTGATTTGGGAACGGGAAAAAATTATTACCTTTGTGGGAAGTTTTATACCGCGGCGCGCCACGCTCTCCAGGACGTCCGCAATCATATTCACATTTCAAATATTTATATGGTTCAAGACGACCGAATAATTAAGATTGATATAGGAAACGAGATGAAAAGCGCCTACATCGACTATTCGATGTCGGTCATTGTCTCGCGTGCTCTTCCGGATGTTCGTGATGGTTTGAAGCCTGTTCATCGCCGTGTGCTCTACGGTATGAACGAGATGGGTAATACTTCCGATAAGCCTCATAAAAAGTCGGCCAATTGTGTTGGTGAGGTAATGGGTAAGTATCACCCGCACGGCGATTCTTCAATTTATGGCACGGTGGTGCGTTTGGCTCAAGACTGGGCGATGCGCTACTGCCTTGTTGACGGTCACGGCAACTTTGGCTCGGTCGACGGCGACGGTGCGGCGGCTATGCGTTATACGGAAGTGCGCCTTGCTCGTCTCGGCGAAGAAATGCTGGCTGATATCGACAAGGAGACTGTAGATTTCCAACCCAACTACGACAACTCACGTGTTGAGCCTTGCGTGCTCCCCACACGGTTCCCCAATCTGCTTGTCAACGGTGCGTCAGGTATTGCAGTCGGTATGGCCACCAATATGCCCACCCACAACTTGGGAGAGTCAATTGACGCCTGTGTGGCTTATATTGACAATCCGGATATTGATGTGGCAGGTCTTATGAAGTATCTTCCCGCTCCAGACTTCCCCACAGGTGGTATCATCTATGGCTATTCAGGAGTCAAGGAAGCTTACGAAACGGGCAGAGGGCGAGTGGTGATTCGCGCAAAGGCTGAAATTGAGCAGGAGGGCAACCACGAGAATATCGTCATCAGCGAGATTCCTTATAATGTCAACAAGGCTGAGCTTGTAGAATATATCGGCAATCTTGTCAACGACAAGAAGATTGACGGCATTGCTGATATTGCTGATTTGAGTAACTATAAAGGTATGCGCATAGTCATCAAGGTGAAGACAGACGCCAATGCCGAAGTGGTGCTCAACAAGCTCTACAAGATGACACAACTGCAGTCGTCGTTCAGCGTCAATAATGTGGCTCTTGTAAATGGTCGTCCGCGCACACTATCGTTGCGCGACCTCGTCAAAGAGTTCGTTGACCATCGCCACGAGGTGGTGATTCGTCGCACCAACTGCGAGTTGCGCAAGGCTCGTGAAAGAGCACACATACTTGAAGGTCTCATTATCGCCTCTCAGAATATCGACGAGGTGATCAAGATAATCCGTGGCGCGGCCGACACGGCAGCGGCTCGCGAGGCTCTCAAGGAGAGATTCGGGCTTACCGATGCGCAGACTGCAGCCATTGTGGAAATGCGCCTTCGTCAGCTCACCGGCTTGGAGCAGAGCAAACTCCGCAATGAATATGAGGAGATTGAGAGAGAGATAGCGCGCTTGGAGCTGATTCTCTCAGATGACAGCGTCTGCCGTGAGGTAATCAAGACCGAGCTCATTGAGGTGCGCGATCGATATTCAGATAAGCGTCGCACGGAGATTAACTTCACGGGCGGAGGTGATTTTGATGCCGAAGATTTCTTTGCGGATGATGATATGATTATCACCATCTCTCACCGCGGATACATCAAGCGCACTCAGCTCAGCGAGTTCCGCGCACAGAATCGCGGTGGTGTGGGCTTCAAGGGCTCAGATACACGCGATGAGGACTTCATAGAGCATATCTACACAGCCTCGATGCATAACTATATGCTCTTCTTTACTCAAAAAGGACGCTGCTACTGGCTCAAAGTGTATGAGATTCCCGAGGGTGCGCGCAACGCCAAGGGACGTGCCATCCAGAATCTGCTCAATCTTGACCCGGACGATGCCATCAAGGCATTTATCTGCACTAAGTCGCTCGGCGACGAAGAGTTTGTGACCACTCACAATCTCGTCTTTGCGACCAAACGCGGCTTGATAAAGAAGACATTGCTCAAGGCTTATTCACGTCCGCGAGCCAGGGGTGTCAACGCAATTATCATCCGAGAGGGTGATGAGTTGTTGGCCGTAGAGATGACTGACGGCAACTCGGAAATCATTATGGCCAACCGTAACGGACGTGCCATCCGTTTCCACGAGTCACAAGTGCGTGAAATGGGTCGCGGAGCAGCCGGCGTGCGAGGTATGTCGCTCGACGGACCTGATGACGAGGTGATTGGTCTAATCTGTATGCCTCAAGGTTCGGGCAATGACATTATGGTGCTCAGCGAGCGCGGCTATGGCAAACGCACTAAACTCGACACCGAGATTGACGGCGAAAAAGTGCCGGTGTACCGCATCACTCGTCGTGGTGGAAAGGGTGTACGCACTATGAATATCACCGACAAGACCGGCTCGCTCGTGGCTATTAAGAGTGTCAACGATGGTAACGACCTTGTAATCATCAACAAGAGTGGCATTACTATCCGCATCCACGTAGCTGATATCAAGCTGCAAGGTCGCAACACCCAGGGTGTGCGCATCATCAATCTTGATAAACGCCAGGACACTATTGCATCAGTGTGCTGTGTGGATACTGACCCCGAAGAGACTGTCGAGGCCGTGGAGGAGCAGCCCGATGTGGTGGACCAGCCCGACCTGGAGGAGATTGATGATGCTGAAGAGATTATCGAAGATGACGATATGGACGACTCCGATTCCTCTGACGCCAATGATGAATAAGTAATAAAGTTGAAATCATAAAATCCTAATACCAAAATCGCTATGAAAAAAATCTGTGTCGTGACCCTCGGGCTTATCGCCTCAATGTCACTCTCGGCTCAGGTAACCCTTGTAAAAGAGGCTGAAAAGGCTGTCAAGGGCGCCAACACTTATGCTGCCTTCCAGAAGGCGGTAGAGACTCTCAAACCTGCCTTTACCGATGCTGAAACGATGAGCAGCTCTCAGACATATTGGATTCCCGGCAAACAGGCTTTCAAACTTGCCGATGAAATCTCGCTCAATCAGCAGCTCGGCAAAGATGTCAATGTCATAGAGATGGGAAATCTGCTGCTTGATGGTTACAATTTTGGCCTTCAGGCTCTTGCCACAGACACCGTGATTGATGCAAAGGGGAAGGTTAAAACCAAACTCTCCAAAGAGGTGGCAGGTGCGATAGCCGGACACTTGAACGACTTTATGGCAGTTGGCTCTGCATTCTGGGATGCTCGTGAGTATAACAAGGCTTACGATGCTTTCTCGGCTTACCTTGCCATTCCCGAAAATTCCCGTCTTGGCACTCTTGCACCCAAGGCACTTCCTGATTCCACTGCCGCTCAGATGCAGTATTATCGCGGTCTTGCAGCATGGCAGGCCGAAATGCTTCCCGAGGCTGCCGAGGCTTTCGAGGCTATGATGGCTATCGGCTACAATGATATGGCAGCCTATGACTACGCTTACTCTGTAGCATATCAGATGGAGGATGAGGCTAAAAAGCTGGAATACTCTCAGATTGCCTTTGACCGCTTTGGCTCTGCAAAGCCCGACTTCCTGCAGCGCATCATCCAGTCATATATCTCAACCAAGGATTATGACAAAGCTATGAATACTCTGCAGAACGCTATCTCTGCTGATCCCAACAATGCCAACTATTATTATCTGCTCGGAGTGCTCTATGACGATCAGAACGATAAGGAGAAGTCAAAAGAGCTCTTCAAGAAAGCTCTTGACCTTGATTCCGAAGGCGCAATGTATAATTTCAGCTATGGCACAGCCATTCTTCAGGAGGCCGAGCGCCTTGATGAGGCTACTAACGATATGTCGCAGGCTGACTACAACAAGTTTGCCGCAGAGACTCGCAATCCGATGTTGAGGGAAGCTGCTTCTTATCTTGAAAAGGCTTATCAGCTTGATGAGGAGAATATGCGCAATGCCCTCAACAACCTCAAGCTCATCTATTATAATCTCAACGACGGCGACAATCTCAAGCGCATTGAGACTCTCTTGCTATAATGCAGAGAGACGTTTGACTCGACTATGATTTAACACCGGGGCTGACAGTGCGCAGGGTTGCGTCACCGGTCAGCCCCGGACTTTTCAGAAAACAATATTCCAAGATGGAGACTCTCGATCAGTTTGATAAGGCGTTGGCCCTATGCCGCGATATCTTTTCACGCAAGCTTGCCGACTATGGCGCATCGTGGCGCATACTGCGCCCTCGTTCGGTCACTGACCAGCTATATATCAAAGCCAAACGGATTCGCACTCTCGAGGAGGGAACGGCAATGGTGGCAGAGGGTATTCTTGGAGAGTTTATGGCGATAGTTAATTATGGCCTTGTGGGGTTGATACAGCTCAAGCGGGGCTATGCCGATGAGGCAGACATCACCCCCGACGAGGCAATAATGCTCTACGACTCCGAAGCCGCCTCTGCACGCACTCTTATGGCTGCAAAGACACACGATTACGGCGATGCTTGGAGAGGGATGAGAGTTAATTCATACACTGATTTTATCCTCACCAAACTGCAGCGTATCAAGGAGATTGAAGCTAACGACGGGTGCACTTCTGTGAGCGAGGGTATTGATTCCAACTATCAGGATATTATTAATTATGCCATCTTCGCAATCATCAAGCTCACAGAGGCAGAGTCTGATTGAGCGTATCTTGGGGTCGACGGTGCTGATCTGGCTTATGAGGCTTGCCGTGGGCGGCTTGTTTGCCTTTTCAGGATTTGTCAAAGCTGTTGACCCTTGGGGGAGTATTATTAAGATAAATGAGTATTTGACAGTGTGGGGCACTGAACTGCCCGGAGCCCTCACTGTGTGCGGAGGGTTTCTGCTTGGCGGTTTCGAGTTCTTGTGGGGAGTGTTGCTGATGCTGGGATGCTACAGGCGCTGCTCGGTGTGGATGCTCACACTGCAGATGACTTTTATGTTGCCGCTCACACTCTATATATTGATAGCATCGCCTGTGGATGACTGCGGCTGCTTCGGTGATGCAATCACAATTTCAAACACTGCCACGTTTGTCAAAAACATTGTCATCACCATCGCTCTGATATATCTTATACTGTATAACACACGTGTAGCAGGGCTATTTACCACGTATGTGCAGTGGATAGTGGGTGGTTTGGTGACGTTCTACATCTTTGCAGTAGAGCTTTTCAGCTATAATATTCAGCCGTTACAGGATTATCGACGGTTTGCGCCGGGAGCCATGCTGGTGGAGCAGGAGGCTGACGATGATGCAGCGGATGTGGAAATGGAATACATTTATGAGAAGGATGGACAGCGTAGGACCTTTGCCATTGACAATCTTCCGGACTCAACCTGGACTTTTGTCGACCGCAAGATTGTGAGTGGCGAGGCTGACAATACCGATGGCTTTATTATCATCCGCGATGGTGAGGATATAGCTCCGGAGCTGATTGATAACGAGATACCGATGTTTTTGGTTTCCCTTCCGAATGTGCGTATGGTTGATCTGTCGGCCACCTATGTGATTAATGAGCTTAATGATTTTATCCTTTCGCAGGGGGGGAGCATGCTTGCACTTGTAGGGAGCGATGAGGCTTCTATAGAGTGGTGGCGCGATATCTCTATGGCCACTTATCCGATAGTCAAGGCTGATGAACGTGAACTATTGGAATTGGCTCGCGGAAATGCCGCTCTTATTTATCTCAATAAGGGGCGTGTGGAGTGGAAACGCTCGGTGGAGTCAATCACGGGAACTGTGGTGCGCGAGACACCGTCAGACAAACTTTTGGCTGAACTTGATCCGGAACCGGATTTTGTTCTAAAGAGCCTTACTTTCGGTTTTGGAGCCGTATTCCTTATATTCTTTATTCTTGACCGCAGTGGGAAGTTGATTCAGTGGCATTTCTCACGTAAAAAGCGTAAACAAAAGGTGTTGCAGTCAAAAACTTAGCTCGCGGCGAGTGACTCCAGCCGGCAGAACGCTGTAAGGGACGATAATAAACTGAATCATCGGAGCTCTGAGCAGATAAACGACACCCGTTTTTGCAAACATCACACGCTTGATATCCTGAGCTTCGATTTTTTCGGGTGGAAAAAATGTAGTGGTCCCATTGTCGGCTGTCGCCGGCTCATAGACCAATAACAGGCTCTCACCCGGTGTGATTTGCACCCTCTTGGGGAGTAATGCGCGTCGTGCTTCAGGGGTGAGTAAATAATAGATATAAATCCAGGAGAGCACCATGGGCATAATGATGAATATTGTCATCAGAGCCACAAGGGCGAATCGCCAGTCGTGGGAGGTTGCCGCAAGTACGACGAATGCTATTGGCGTTAATGCGAGCGGCCATCCGTGGCGCGGTATCCAGATGGACAGGAGTGTGTAGAGATACTCTCCTGATGTGGTTTTAAATACAGATGTGACAATGTCGCTGCTATGGTCAGTCATCGATGTAGCGACGAGAGAGATTGCTGTAGTTTTCAATGCGGCGGTCGCGCAAGAAGGGCCACCATCGCCTCACATTCTCGCTCCGCTTTAAGTCAATGTCAACGAGGGCTGTTGTCTCACAGTCAGACGGGGCTTGGTATAGAAATTCACCCTGCGGACCGGCAATGAAGCTGCGCCCCCAGAAATTTATGCCACCGGTGGCTCCGGACGGGTCAGGCTCGTGGCCTACGCGGTTGACGGTCACTACGGGCAGACCGTTGGCCACGGCGTGGCCGCGTTGCACCGTGATCCACGCCTCGCGTTGGCGTGACTTTTCATCATCAGAGTCAGAGCTCTCCCATCCAATGGCAGTGGGATAGATGAGTATCTCAGCCCCTTTGAGAGCCATCAGCCGCGCTGCTTCGGGATACCATTGGTCCCAGCACACCAACACTCCTAACCGCCCTATGGAAGTGTTGATTGGCTCGAAACCGATGTCGCCGGGAGTAAAGTAAAACTTTTCATAATAGGCGGGGTCGTCCGGGATGTGCATTTTGCGATATTTCCCGGCTATAGAGCCATCTTTTTCAAAGACCACGGCTGTATTGTGATATAATCCGGCGGCACGGCGCTCAAATAGAGAGCATACGAGCACAATACCCGCCTCTTTGGCCACTTTTGAATAATAGTCAGTGCGGTCAGACGGGATAGGAGTGGCGAGGTTGAAAAGCTCTACATTTTCGGTCTGGCAGAAGTATAGGGAATCGTGAAGCTCTTGGAGCACCACTAACTCAGCACCTTCGGCGGCTAACTGTTTCACTTTTTCGCTTAGCCGAGCCATGTTGTGATCAATGTCGGCCGTGTTATGTTGCTGGATTATACCTGTTTTCATTTTCTTTACTTTGGAAATTGCATTGTGACGCAATGAAGCGAGCCGTGTTGGCGTATGAGTGGGAGGCAGTCGATAGGCACTATCTTGCGATCAGTGAATACGCTTTGTAGCATCATAGCGGCGAGTGTATCCTTACGGGGTTGTCGGTAGGTGGGCATTAGCACAGCTCCATTTGTGATAAGGAAATTCGCATAAGTGGCCGGGAGCTGCATTCCATCTTCGTCGTAGATGGGGTCGGGGAGAGGGAGTTCTACAAGATGATATGGTTTTCCATCGGCGGTGCGCAAGTCTTTAATCTCAGCGCGCATTGCCACTAATTCAGGCGTATTGGGATCATCTGCTTCTCCCGGGCCGCAATATATAATTGTGTCGTTAGGGGCAAATCGGGCCAATGTGTCGATATGGCTGTCGGTGTCATCTCCGGCAAGGGCTCCATGACTCAGCCATAACACTCTTTGCGAGCCTAAGGATTCATTAAGATATGACTCAATCTCAGTTTTTGTCATATCACCGTTGCGATTTGGTGATAGCAGGCACTCTTCCGTGGTGAGGATAGTCCCCTTGCCGTCGCTTTCAATCGAGCCTCCCTCAAGCACAAACCCTAATCTGTTTTCCCGACATCCCGGCAAGAGACCTTTGCTCTCCAGTGCCAAGGTGATAAGGTTGTCAAAGTTGGCGGCAAATTTCAGGCCCCAGGCATTAAATTTGAAGTCGATGCACTTTAGGCTGCCGTTTTCAGTGATGGTGAGCGGCCCGAAATCGCGTGCCCAAGTGTCATTTGTGGGACTGTCGGCAAATGTCACCATTTCAGGATTGAAACCACAAGCTTCAAACGTTTCGGCGCAAGCGGCCCGGGGGCCGACCGTAATGACGGGGACATATTCCGAAAGTTTAGAAATAAGATTTCTGAAACACTCGGTGACCTCAGGAAGCATATAGGCCCAATCGGTCTCTTTGTGTGGCCAAGCGGTGAGCACGCATATCTGAGGCTCCCACTCGGCCGGCAGGCGGCGGTCAGTCGTCGTCATATTCATCTTTTAGATTGTCCCATATAGTGTCTTGCGAGTCGAGATATTCATCGCAATAGTCGAGAAAACCGCGTTTCTCAGAGCTGCCTACTTCGTGGCACCAGTCACGATATCTTGCGCGCAACTCGGGGTCTTCGTGAATCTGTTTCTTAAATTCTGCCTCGGCAATGTCGATACTTTCGTATTGCCGAATCATATCAGCAAAATATTCTGTAATATCGTTCATATCTCGGTATATATAAAATTAATATAGGGATACCGGTTCAAATTTAAACATTAAAGGCGAAACCGCCAAACATATCGCCGGTAAATAACTATATTATACCAACATTTTTACAATAGAGATTGTTTTGGTGCATATTCGGTGCAGCCTTTACGGTCACAGACAGAATCGTGGTTTAGGTGGTTCGACAGAGTGTCACAAATCGGTATTGCAGGCCGGAGCGTTCATCGGTCATTAGCGGGCTCGATTCGGCTTCTTTCCACTCGTTGCCAATAACGGGGAAGAAGGTGTCGGCGGCAATGCCGGGGCTTTCCACTATGGTCAATTCCAGTTTAGAGGCAATTGGCAGGGCAGCAGCATACAGTTCACCTCCGCCAATCACATAGCAAATATCGCAGTCAGAGCATATATTCAAAGCTTCGTCAAGCGATTGAGCAGTCTCTATGTCTGTGGCAGTATAGGCGGCATTGCGAGTCACTACAATGTTGCGGCGTCCGGGAAGAGCCCCTCCTGGGAGAGATTCGAATGTCTTGCGACCCATTATTATAGGGTGGCCTATGGTGAGAGATTTGAAGTGTTTGAGGTCTGCACTAATGTGAAACACTAAATCTCCTCTGCGCCCTATCGCTCCGTCGCGAGCCAAACAGGCTATAATTACTATCTGCGGATATTTTGTCATACGGCTACAACACCTTTTATGTGAGGATGTGGATCATATCCTTCCAATGTAAAGTCATCATATTTGAAATCGAAAATATCTTTTACATCGGGATTGAGGTGCATGACGGGGAGTTGGCGCGGAGAGCGAGCAAGCTGAATATCCACTTGCTCGAAATGGTTTTTGTAGATGTGGGCATCGCCAAGGGTGTGGATAAACTCACCCGGTTTCAGTCCGGTCACCTGTGCCACCATTAATAGCAGTAAGGCATAGGATGCAATGTTGAATGGGACTCCGAGGAAGCAGTCGGCACTACGCTGGTAAAGCTGTAGTGAAAGCTTGCCGTCAGCTACATAGAATTGAAACATCACATGGCAGGGAGGCAGGGCCATTCCGGAAATATCGGCAACGTTCCAGGCGCTCACAATGTGGCGACGTGATTCAGGATTGGTTTTGATATCCTCCACTACCTGTTTAATCTGGTCGATATGACCTCCGTTGTAGTCGCCCCACGAGCGCCATTGATAGCCGTAGATGTGGCCGAGTTCACCATTTGGGTCGGCCCATTCGTTCCATATCCTCACACCATTGTCCTGAAGATATTTCACATTTGTGTCTCCTTTGAGAAACCACAGCAGCTCGTGGATGATGGATTTGAGATGTAGTTTCTTGGTGGTGACAAGCGGAAATCCTTCACTGAGATTGAATCTCATCTGGTGGCCGAACACACTGCGGGTGCCTGTTCCCGTGCGGTCGCCACGGTCAGTGCCTTCAGTTTTTATGCGGTTAAGAAGGTCTAAATATTGTTTCATACAAGTCCGTTTACTATTATAGCTTTAGCGGGAGTGGCCGGGCACACGTATTGGCAAGCGCCACAGCCTATGCATATCTTGGCGTCGACGACAGGGAGGATTTGGCCCTGACGATTGTCGAACACGTTCATTTCAATAGCTTTGGCAGGACAAGCCGATGCGCAACTGCCGCATCCGATGCACCTGTCAAGGCTCACTTTGGCGAGACCCACGGCGCAATGGTGTTTCTCTTCTTTGGTCAGCGGCGTCAGTGCGCCTGAGGGGCAAATGTTGGAGCAGCGAGTGCATCCGTAGGCGCAGTAGGCGCGGTTATAATCTTTGACCGGATGAAACAACCTTAGGATTCCGTATTCATCAATAGAAGGGCGGAGCACTTTGGTCATACAGTGGGAGATACAAAGGCCGCATCCGGTGCAGCGATGCAAAAACAGCTTTCTGTTGTAGACACCCGGCGGTGTGACCGGAATGGTCGGCTCTAAGGCTTCTTGTCCGGCCAAAAGTCCACCGGAGAGGGAGGCTCTGCGCTTTTTGGTAGATGCAATGACAGGGGAGGCCGCTATGATGAGACCGGTGGCGAGAAACGCACGACGATCAAGCAACATCTTTTCAGCCGAGGCTGTGGCCTTGCTGTCGGTGAATCCGGAAGGGCTTCCGGCTACGGGTGTCTGTATCTTCTGCATCAGCGGGATGGACAGCTGATGGCGGTTTGTGGTGTAATGGATGGCGTCGTTGGGGCACACCGGCACACAGTCAAAGCAGACCACGCAGCGCGATGCGTCAATCACGTGGTCAGTCATATCAATGCACCGGGCTTTGCAGACGTGCTCGCATTTCCGGCATTGGATACACTTATCTGTATTTATATCAATATGAAATGCAGAGTGTCGGGAAATCAGGCCTAAAGTAGTGCCAACCGGACACACAGAATTGCAAAATACACGCCCGTTTACGGCCGCTAACCAGGCTATGATGGCTATACTCAGAGTGCCAATGGCGATTCCTGAGACCGAGGCTGCAGCGAGGCGTGCAGGGGTGGAGTCGAACAGCCCGAGCAGAGCTGACCACAGCGGTTTGATGGTAAAGACGAAGAATCGGGCAACGATAGAATATGGATCAAGGAGTGAAATTAACAGTGTGACCCCCAAGATTCCGGACGCCGCCACCATAATCAGGATGGAATAGCGCAGAGCCGAGAGAGGTTTCTGATAGTGGTAGCGGTGGTGATGTTTGTGGCTTCCGAGTCTTGCCAGGCGGGCCGCAGCATCTTGAAGAGTGCCGAGGGGGCACACTGTGGAGCAGTATATTCGCCCGAAAATAATTGTGATAATGAGCCACGCCACAATGGTGGAGATAGCAAAGGCCATTGCCGCCGGGAGAAACTGGATTTTGGCCAGAAAACCGGCGTATTTTACAGAATCCATGCCATTGCTCACGAGTAGCCAAACCAATCCGGCTGCTGCAGCCATAGCCACGACTATGCGCAATCGGCGGAATATACCCTGAGTCTTAGAGGTCATTGCAGTTCAGTGACGGTGGCGATGGCCATTGCAGAGATTCCTTCGCCGCGGCCTTCAAATCCGAGATGTTCAGTGGTGGTGGCTTTGACAGATACTCTCCCGGCCGGGATGGAAAGGTCAGCGGCGATGTTGGCAATCATGGCAGGGATGTGGTTGAGCAGTTTTGGACGCTGTGCTATGATGGTCACATCAATATTATTGATTGTGGCTTTTTCGCTCACTAATCGAGCCACTTCGCGCAGCAGCATCCTTGAGTCGGCGCCTTTGTAGCGAGGGTCTGTGTCGGGAAAATGGTAGCCGATGTCGCGCAGTGCAACAGCTCCAAGCAGAGCATCGGCAAGGGCATGAAGGGCTACATCGGCGTCGCTGTGGCCCAACAGGCCGCGGTCATATTCAATCTTCTCGCCACAAAGTATCAAATCGCGTCCTTCCACTAATTTGTGGACATCATAGCCTAATCCTGTTCTGACTATTCCCATTGCGAGTAAAAAATAGGATTCTTATTTCTTGCCGAAAATCTCTCTAATACCGTCCATATCGAAGGTGAGGGAAAAGCGCAATGTCTGGTCCAGTGGCGATGTCTGTGCCGTTGCCAACATATAGGAGGCGTCAAGGCGCACAACATTCAGGGCGAATCCGGCACCGAGACCAAAATACTGCAGATTGCCTTTGGCGGGGTGTTGATAGTAGTATCCGGCACGCAGGAAAAACTGCTGATTGTAGTTGTATTCGGCTCCGACCGACCACGAAATCTCACGCAGCTCTTCTTTTATGCCGCCGAGTGCATCCGAAAATGATTTGAATATGCCGGTGATTGACGACATGTTTTGCCAGTCCTCATAAGCCTTGACATAGTCGAGTTCGCCCTCTGTAGTATCTTCGAAGTCAACACGTCGGGGCATTGCCGGCACAAGCAGCTTATTTAAGTCAAGATTGACCGACATATTGTGATAATCGGCCAGCGGGAAAGTGAATGATGTGCCTAAACGCAGGTTGGTGGGGAGGAACGCGGGATTGTCGCCGTGATTATAGTTGACCTTCGAACCGATATTTGAAATGTTGAAGCCCCACGACCACTGACATTCATTGCGTCCCACCATAGGATAAGTGGTGTAAAAACCTGAAATATCGGCCGAGAAGGCTGATGCTCCGGTTGAATTGTCGCCGGCGTATGACTCAGAGAATCCAAGGTCGGAGTAGATGTAGCGGAACACGACGCCCATAGAAAATTTTTCAGAGAGTTTGCGTGAGTATCCCAAGTCAAACGCCATTTCGTAAGGGCTAAGCGTTTGTCCGCCCGTGTCGCCGGCCGTATCTGTGACCACCTCGCCGAGCGAGAAGTAGCGCAGCGAAGCCGAGATGGCTTGATTGTCCTCAGACCCTAACTTCCAGTAGCCTGAAAGGTCGGCAAGGAAGATGTCATTGACAAGTTTGCGGAGCCAGGGTGTGTAGCTGAGCGACACGGCTCCTCGACTGTAGGCAAAAGCATATTTCGACGGATTCCAAAATTGGGAATAAGCGTCAGGCTCAGTGGCTGCACCGAGGTCGCCCATAGAGGCGCCGCGGGCATCCGGGGCTATGCCGAGTGAGGTTACTCCTGTGTTGATAGGATTGAAATCGTCTTTGCTCTGGGCATAAGCCGCTTCGGTGATTATTCCTGACAGCAGCAATGCAGTTAGTATTTTGACAGTAAATTTCATTTCAAGAATGGAAAAATATACTCTTATATAACTCAAAATCTCTTGCAATATTGCACTGCATAGGTGGAAATTATCAGTTATCTCTCAATGACCCTGCGGTTGCTATTAGAAAATTATATTACTTTTTGCGGTTGTTTTCAGAAAACTTTATTACTTTTGCTGAATGAAAAAGATAGTTCTATTCGCATTATTGCTGCTTGCAGTGGCGTGCTGTTATGCAGATAAGAAGGTGATTTCAATCTTAGGCGATTCGTATTCCACCTTTCAAGGTTATGTTGAGCCTGATACTAATTTAGTGTGGTATCGTTTGCCCCGTTTGCCTCGCACGGATGTGGATAGTGTTCAGCAGACCTGGTGGGGGCTTCTTACAGCTCCGCAGGCTCCTTATCAATTGGGCGTCAATAATTCTTATTCTGGTTCCACTATCTGTCGCACCGGTTATGAGGGTGCGGATTATTCGGACCGCGCATTTATCACCCGTATGGACCATCTCGGGGAGCCGGATATAATTCTTGTCTTTGGCGGTACGAACGATTCCTGGGCCGGTGTCCCGATGGGGGATTATACATATGAGGGTTGGACCGATGAAGAACTTTATTCCTTCCGTCCGGCTATGTCATATATGCTCGACGGGCTCCAACGTCTCTATCCTGATGCTAAGGTTTATTTTATACTTAATACAGAGCTGTCGCCGGAGATTAATGAATCAGTGCAGACTGTATGCCATCACTACCAAGTGAGGGTGATTCATCTTCGCGACATTGACAAGAAGAGTGGCCACCCCTCCGTAAAAGGCATGGAGGCGATAGCGCGACAAGTAGGGATGATGATAAGTCATTAACACACTTAATACATAATACATAAACGAATTAAAAACCAGATTATGTCGAAAATCTATACATCGCTCACCGAGCTGATAGGTAAAACTCCTCTTCTCGAGGTGAAAAGAATCGCAGCGGCTGAGGAACTCAAAGCTCGTCTGCTTGTCAAAATAGAATCTTTCAATCCGGGCGGAAGTGTGAAAGACCGCATAGCTTATGCTATGATTGAGGATGCTGAAAGCCGCGGACTGCTTGTGCCCGGGGCGCTGATTGTGGAGCCTACGAGTGGAAACACCGGTATCGGGTTGGCTTGGGTGGCTGCTGTGAAGGGCTATAAGATGATTTTGACTATGCCTGACACGATGAGCCGTGAACGCCGTGATTTGTTGAGTGCATTAGGCGCTGAATTGGTGTTGACCCCGGGGGCCGCGGGTATGAAAGGCGCCATAGCTAAGGCCAGGGAGATAGTGGAGTCAACCCCGGGAGCCTGGATGCCTATGCAGTTTGACAATCCTGCCAATCCTGCCGTTCATTCAGCCACCACTGCCCGTGAGATTCTGGATGATACGGATGGGATTGTAGATGTCTTTGTGGCCGGAGTAGGCACAGGTGGCACACTCTCGGGTGTGGGTAGAGCGCTCAAAGAGGAGAAGCCGACGGTCAAGATAGTGGCGGTGGAGCCCTCAGACTCGCCGGTGCTGTCAGGCGGGACTCCCGGACCGCACAAGATTCAAGGAATCGGTGCGGGTTTTGTTCCGTCTAATTATGATGCAGATGTTGTGGATGAGATAGTGCGAGTGGACTATAGCGATGCCGTGAGTGGAGCCCGGGCATTGGCATCTCGTGAGGGAGTGCTTGCCGGAGTGTCGGCCGGCGCAGCGTTCTTTGCAGCTCTTTCGATGGCAAAGCTGCCTGAGTATGAGGGAAAGACAATTATTGCACTGCTGCCCGACACCGGTGAACGTTACCTTTCCACCCCGCTTTTTGCTGCTGAATAGAGTGATTATCGAGCGGCGGTGAGCCGTAGGTGGTCCATCATAACGAATGCAAAAGGGCGTTCGTCATAAAACTTAAACCCACATTTTTCATACAGGCGGCGAGCAGGCCGGTTTTCCTTTTCCACGAGGAGCCCGAGCGGTTTGCCGCTTTTGTGTGCCCGTTCGGCAGTCGCGGAGATAAGCGCCTGAGCATATCCTCGTCCGCGACGGTCGGGGACCACGGCTAAAGTGTCGAGGTAGAACTCGTCGGGGGTGCATTCGTCATCGACTCCGGTCATATCCTTGCCGAGCATCTTTAACGCAGCCTCAAAGAAGTGTTGTCGCATCTCGTGAAGGCAGGCTCCATCATAGGCAATGGCTACTCCTGCCGGGGTGCCGTCATCGTCGCACACCACGAGAGTGTTACGATAGCTATATTGTGTATCGTCAAGGCGAGCAAGGGTTGCAAATAGCTCCACGACATCTTCGCGCGAGTGGTCAGGAGCGGCAAGGGAGTCGGTGATATCGTCGCCGATGGCAGTGGTGATGCTAAGTCCTATCAGGCGAGCATCGGCGGGAGTGGCTTCTCGGATAATCATTGCAGGGTGATAATTTGATTGTTGTCCACGATGCGCATAGAAGTCACTTTAAGAGCAGAAGGCAATTCAGGAGCCTTGATATTGCCACAAATCCTGCCGGCAGAGCGTTCAATGCGGATGGTGTCAAAAAGATGTTCTCGAAGGAATGCCTCGAGCACACGGGCACCGCCCTCAACAAGCACTGAGGTGATATTTCGCTCATACAAGAGGGTCATAGCCTCGGTCAGAGAAGTGTAGGAGCTGAGAATAATGATGTCATCACACTCCTGCCTGCCATACAGCCGACCTCTGCGATCAAGCACCACACGTTGAGGCGAGTGTCCGGCATAGTGACGGACGGTCAGTGCCGGGCGGTCGGCAAGCCAAGTGTTGCTTCCAACAAGGATGGCGTCGTGGAGCGCTCGCAGGCGATGGACTTCAACCGATGTGAGTGGCGTGGAGATTTTTCCGTCAATATATCGGTCGGCGCTCTCGGCCCATTTCAAGGTGATGTATGGCCTGTGTAGAGTATGGGCTGTAAAGAATTTGCTGTTGAGCTCCAAACACTCATCTTGCAGCATTCCCACCGTGACGTCCACACCTGCATCACGCAGCATTGCGATGCCTCGGCCTGACACCTTGGCAAAAGGATCGGCAGTCCCTATCACCACACGCGGAATCCTTTTGCGTATAATCAGTTCGGCGCAAGGGGGAGTCTTTCCGTAATGCGAACAAGGTTCGAGTGTCACATACATGGTGCATTCGCGGAGCAACGATTCATCGCTGACAGAAGCAATGGCATTGACCTCGGCATGCCCTTCGCCATACTTGCGATGCCACCCCTCGCCGATGATTCTGCCTTCGGGCGTCACAATCACAGCTCCTACCATAGGGTTGGGGGAAGCATCAAGCTCCCCGTGGCGGGCAAGGCGGAGCGCACGGCGCATATATATTTCGTCGGGAGCCGGGGTCATTTCTCAGGTTCTTTCCAGTCCCCGTTAGTCTTAATCAGTTCTATGAGCATAGGGATGGCGTCAGCGGTGGGGATATTGCGGACTATACACTCTTTCCCCTTGTAGAGGCTCACTCTATCGGGCCCGGCACCGACATACCCGTAGTCAGCATCAGCCATCTCTCCGGGGCCATTAACAATGCATCCCATGATGCCAATCTTTAGACCTTTAAGGTGGGAGGTGACTTCCTTTATGGCACGGATGGTTGACTGCAGATCATATAGTGTGCGGCCGCACCCGGGGCAAGAAATATATTCCGTCTTGCTGATGCGCTGGCGAGTGGCCTGGAGAATGTTCAGACTGAGAGCATTGAGGCGATCGGAAGTGATGGCGGGATTGGTGATGCGGATGGCATCGGCATATCCGGCCAGGAGAAGAGAGCCCAAGTCGATGGATGCGGCAATAGTGGTGTTATCGGCATCCATCCCCGTGTAGTCGCGCCACAGAATCACGGGATTGTCAAGCCCGGCAGCACGAACAACACTCATAAACGAGCGCATAAGCAGTGTGGCTGCGGGAGTGGATGCTGTGAGGCGTATCACGGCATCGGGATTGTTGCGCATAGTGGATAAAGCTGTGTCAGCGGCTGTCAGGGCGAGATCGATGTCGATAATAGGAGCCTCTAAAGATTCGGCAGTGAAGTCAAGCCCTTCCACACGAGTGAGGCTATTGCTCCAGCGCGACCTGCGACGCTCCTCAGATTCCGCCTCTCCATCGGGCACGAGAGAACTGTCGGCCGCGATATCTGCGATATGATTCAGTATGGCGCGAGCGGGAGCAATCTCGCAGTCGGGGTCCTCGCTGAGCGATACACGAATTGTGTCGCCGAGCCCTTCAAGCAATAGAGAGCCTATCCCGACAGCGCTTTTTATACGACCGTCCTCTCCATCACCGGCCTCTGTCACACCAAGATGAAGCGGGAAGTGCATACCCTCGGCATCCATGGCTTGAGCCATCAGGCGGACTGTGCGAGTCATCACCACCACGTTGGAGGCTTTGATGGAGATTACCACGTTGCGGAAGTCGTTGGCCACACACACACGCAGGAACTCCATGGCACTCTCGACCATCCCCTCCGGTGTGTCGCCGTAGCGGCTCATTATGCGGTCAGAGAGCGAGCCGTGGTTTACGCCGATGCGCACGGCCGTGTGGTGCTGCTTGCAGATGTTAATGAATGGCACGAGCTTGCGCTCTATCTTCTGCAGCTCGGCGGCATACTCCTCATCGGTGTATTCCAGGTGGCGGAAC
>JAFLRW010000109.1 GCA_022511285.1 Duncaniella sp. | reverse complement strand
GATTTTGCTGAAAATTATATGGCGATGCCGGTAATCAAAGGTGTGAAGTCTGCCAACGAGCGATTTGCCGGAGCCGTCAACACTTACACCATCGAGGCTATGATGCAGGATGGCAAGGCTCTGCAGAGTGGCACTTCTCACAACCTCGGACAGAATTTTGCCAAGGCCTTCGATGTCACATTTGTCAACAAGGACAACAAGCCTGAATATGTCTGGGCTAACTCTTGGGGAGTGTCAACCCGATTGATGGGAGCCTTGATTATGACCCACTCTGATGATAACGGTCTCGTTCTCCCTCCACGCCTCGCGCCGATACAGGTGGTAATCGTTCCCATCTATAAGAATAACGACCAGAGAGACGTCATTGCCGCCACAGTCAATCCTATTGTTGAGCAGCTTAAGGCACTTGGCATCAGTGTGAAGTTTGACGATGCCGACAACAAACGCCCCGGATTCAAGTTTGCCGACTATGAGCTGAAGGGAGTGCCGGTGCGTCTTGTCATAGGTCAGCGCGATATTGAGAAAGGTGAGGTCGAGGTGATGCGCCGCGACACCCTCGAGAAGCATATAGCTCCTCTCGAAGGGATTGCCGAGTATTGCAAACGCCTGCTCGATGACATTCAGGATAATATCTTCAAAAAGGCCCTTGAGCGTCGCCGGATGATGACTCGCACCGTTGACACCTATGAGGAGTTCAAGCAAGAAATTGAAAAGGGTGGTTTTATCCTTGCCCATTGGGATGGAACGACAGAGACCGAGGAGAAAATCAAAGAGGACACTAAAGCCACTCTGCGCTGCATTCCGCTTGACGGCGATGATACTCCAGGCGTTTGTATGGTCACCGGTAAGCCATCAAAGCGCCGTGTGATCTTCGCTCGAAATTATTAAAGAAGGCTTATAACTCAATCACCACCACACACTGCCTCTATGGATTCAAAGACTTTCATCTCACGCCTGTCAAAGGCCACCGGGCTTGACCACCACAAGGTGAGCGAACTCACGGCTGCTCTTACTACCGTGATAGCCGAGACCGGTGCGGAGCTTGACTCTGCCGCCATCCCCGGATTTGGCACTTTCAGGACTGAGAAGACGGATGAGTATATCGAGACGTCTGATACAGGACGTCGAACCTTGGTCCCTCCGGCTATAAATTTGCACTTTGTGGCCAGTGTCGTACTTCGTAAAAAATTGATTCGATGAACCGCAAGATTCCATTCCATGATTTGGCCGCCGCTATTGCCGGAAAGACCGGTTTCAGTGGTGAGGAGGCAGCTGCATTTACTAAGGCGTTTTTCAATCTGATTGACGAGGCATTGGTTAGCGGCGAGGCTGTTAAGATAAAGGGGTTTGGTACATTCGAGCCTACTGGCGATGCTGAAAATCCGGTGGCTTTTACTCCTGATGCAGAATTGGCTGAGACAATCAATGCTCCGTTTGCATCATTTGAGGCGATAGAGATTAGCGATGATATAGCTGATGTGATATCCGAAAAGATTTCTGAAGAGGTTATCCCTGCTCCTCTCCCGCTAATGGATGAAACTGTAGCGGAACCGGAGCAAGAACCGGAACCGGAGCAAGAACCGGAGCAGGAGCAAGAACCGGAGCCGACACCAAAGCCTGAACCTAATCCGGAATCTGAAAGGCAACCGGAGACTGAGTCATCCTATAGTGTGGATTTAACTCAGGAGCAGCCATCCTCAAACGACCTTGGATTCGGTTGGGGGTTGTCGATAGGATTGATAGTGGGGATTGCGCTCGGTGCCTGCGGGATCTACTTCGCGCTCAATTATATTTTCCCTCAAAAAGAAGTGCAACAGGCAGAGGTGGTGGAGACACATACCCCGGACGATCCTTTTGGACAAGTGTCTCCGGCTCCGGTCGACACAACAGAGTCCGCAAATACTCCGGCGGCCGACTCAATCAGCCCCGACACGACAGCGACGACAACGACGGTGGCTGTAGCTCCTGTCGTGGAAGAGGTAAAGGAAAAGAAGACGGCTCCTATCACAGATACTATCCGTGCCGGTTATCTGATAAACTCTATGGCCAAGAAGCATTACGGAAATAAGTGTTTCTGGGTGTATATTTATGAAGAAAATAAGGCTAAGATTAAGAATCCCAACCGTGTAGATGTCGGAATGGTGCTCGTGATACCCCCGGCTGAGAAATATGGCATTGATGCCAACAATCCCGCGAGCGTGGATGCCGCCAACAAGAAGGCCAATCAGATTATCGCCAAGTTTTCCAAATAATTTCCCCACAGAGTTATGAAAAGAATCTATGGAATTATAGGCAATCCTCTGGCTCAATCTATGTCAGGGCGCTATTTCAACGCTAAGTTCGCCAATGAGGGGATTGATGCCGAACACCTCAACTTTGAGCTCCAGGATATAGGCGATCTTATGGAGTTGATAGCTGAAGAGCCACATCTCTCGGGATTGAATGTCACTATACCCTACAAGCAGCTCGTGATACCTTATCTGACGGCTCTGGATGCTGAAGCTTCAGAGGTTGGAGCTGTCAATGTGATAAGTTTTGAACGCGACGATAGCGGGAATCTCCGACTCATAGGCCACAACACCGATGCAGTGGGTTTTCGCCGCTCGATAACCCCGCTGTTGACTCCGGAACGCAATAAAGCCCTGATTTTGGGAACCGGCGGAGCTTCAAAGGCTGTTGCCGCTACATTTAGAACACTTGGAGTGGACTATACCTTTGTGTCGCGCACTCCCGAAGCAGGAATGTTGGGATATCCCGACCTGACGCCCGAGGTGATGGATGAGTATAAGGTTATAGTCAACACTACTCCACTCGGAATGTTCCCCGACGTTGAGTCGGCACCCGATATTCCCTATTCGCTACTCACTCCGCAACATCTCTGTTTCGACCTGGTTTACAATCCGGAGATGACATCCTTCCTGCTCAAATCAAAGGCAGCGGGAGCTGAAGTGAAAAATGGTAAAGAGATGTTCCTTCTGCAGGCTGAGGCCACTTGGCACGTGTGGAACGAGAGTAACTGACATTTATTCCCCTTTAGTCCGGATTGCGCCTCTTCCCAGCACCTCTGTTTCCGCTCGCACTCGGGTTAATTGTCGGCATTTTGGCAGAGAGTTGCGGCCTGGAATGGTGGGGGATGATGGCTATTCTCCCTGTTATTGCCGTAAGTGTGCTGCTGCGCTCATCAGCTCTGATAGCGGCTTCGGCAGGGGTGGCTGTAGGGCTGACGGCGGGGATGCTGTCAGCACCGGTCACTCCTTATGGGCTGTTTGATGACCGGCTTCACACTCTTTCAGGAGTGATAGAGAGCTACGCGGAGCTTGATGGTGCCGGGAGTGCTATAATACGCATTGACTCCTGCGATGCAACGCCTTGTCGGGAGTTTCGCATCTCGGCTTATATCCCTGCCACCGAACCTGAGATTGACGACACCTATCGGTTACGGTTTCGTGCCACGATTGAGCCTCTCACATCTAAGACTGATTTGCCTGACGAGGCAGACCATAGCATTTCTCTCAGACGACAAGGCGTTACGGCCGGGAGTTTCATCAATCCGAACAGTATAGATGTGTATTCTCCCGTCAATGGGTTCCTCCCGTCTCTGCGCCGAACACGTCACAAGTTGACACGAGCCATTGCTCTGTCTCCTGTCAATGACTCAACGGGAGCTTTTCTTATAGCTACTCTCACGGGCGACCGCGATCTCATTCAAATGGATGTTCGCACCACCTTCTCTACCGTCGGATTGGCTCACCTGCTTGCTCTCAGTGGTCTGCACGTAGCCATCATCACGGGGGTGGTGGGGCTCTGTATGCTCCCTTTGGTTATCATCAGACGGCGAAAATGGGCTATGGTTCTGACTGTGATAGCAATGTGGCTATTCGCCGTAATGACAGGTATGACGCCATCTGTGGTCAGGGCGGTGATAATGGGGTCTTTATTGATGTCCACGCTTATGCTTGAGCGTCACCCATTACCTCTCAACACTCTGTCAGCGGCAGCCATAATCCTGCTTCTGTTCTCTCCTCGCTCGTTATTCTCTGCCGGGTTCCAGCTCAGTTTTCTTGCCGTTCTCTCCATACTCGTATTTGCCCGCCCACTCACACCTAAACGGGGCCATCCACTGCTAAGAGCCATTGGGGCTTTCTTTGCTGTAACTGTGTCCGCTACACTTGGCACCGGAATATGGAGCACAGCTTTGTTCGGAGTGTTCCCCCTGTGGTTCATTCCTGCCAACATCATAGCTTCGTTTATCATAGCGCCACTTATAGTCAGCGGTATGATCACTCTTTTACTCACGTTTGCAGGACTCCCGGCCTGGCTCCCAGCCATCTGTGCCGATTTCCTTTACTCCTTGCTCAGTCATATAGCAAGTTCACTTTCTCAACTTCCTATTCTGCGCATCAGCTTCATTCCGGCCACAGCCATTGTCATCTACTTTGCAGTATTAACAATGCTCGCATCCCTAATCATCACAAGACGGAAAGTGTGGCTTATCAGCGCGGCGTTAACATTACTCTTCGGCATAGCATTGCTGATAGTCATACCGCGCCCAATATATCCCTCTCAAGAACTATTCATTCCATCCGCATCGCCATCCACAATGGTGCTGATACGTGAGGGGGCGACGATGCGCGGATTCACTACCACACACCCGACAGCCATTACTCCGTTGCGCACAATTTCAGAGAGTCGCTATTCCGCCTATATGGCCTATCGAGGCATCGACTCAATCCCTATCAATCGAGTGCCAGGAATATCAATGATTCGTTTTGGTGAAACGACATTTATGATTGCCGGCAAGGCTTCTGCTGAGGTTGTGCTCCCCACGCGTCCCGACTATCTTTTGCTTAGCGGACACTATCCCGGCAATGCTTTGAGGCTAATTGAGGCAGTGGAGCCCGACAGTGTTCTGATAGCGTCAGATGTAGCTCCGGCCCGTCGTGACAAGTGGCTAAGAGAGTTTTCATCAGCCGGCATCAGAGCAAGATCGCTGCACGAATCAGGTTTCAGAATCTCGCAATAGCCTTCAATCTCTTAACATAAATTAATTTGCTTGGGCAATAATGTTGCCCAAGTGCGGATGTACCTTTGCTACGTAAAAAGTTTCAAAACGTAATTACTTAGCTATTGGTATGAACACTCGCACACAATCCATCCGCCCGACTGATGTTATCGCCGTGACTCTACAAAACGGTATTGTAATGACAACTCTTACTTTAAGCGGCCTCTCTGCCTTGGGCGAGGTGATGAAAGAGGTGCGCACGCAGGCATCCGAAGTAGCCGGGGTGGTGAAGGTGGTGATACGCAACCGCACTCAGGGGTGGGCTCAGCAGCACACCATAATAAGCAGAGCGCCCGGTTCTCTGTCAGAGGTGAGAACCGAGCGCCGATTATGGGCTTAGTTTGTGGCCGAAATTCAGCGTTTCACAAACTTGTAGGTTTCAAACGAGTTGCTTTTCTCTATCACGAGCACATAGATGCCCTGCGGAAGTCCGTTGGTGATTCCGGCGGCGTCATGCCCTGAAGCGCGGCGCATCATAATGCCACTCATCGCATCGACTACGGTGTAGAGAGCATCTGTCTCTGTGGCCATCACCTCCTGAATAGAGCTTGCTGCGAGGGCTTGATAGGCTTGCATCACTTCATCATCGGTCATAGCCACGGGGTGGATGATAAACTCATCCATCAGACCCTCGTAGGGGCGAGTGGTCTCGTCGCTGCATCCGAGCAAGAGGGGCTCATTGTTATCAGCAAGAGCGCCTGTCTTCACGCCGGTGGTTTGTGCCACATTTTTGCCGTCAAGATAGAGGGTGAGGGTCTTTTCTTCGTAGTTGCGCACACAGGCCACATGATGCCATTTACCGTCAAAGTAGCTGTTGGCATTCGTCAGACTGACTTGTGATTTATTCACGTCATCGTCAATGGCAAAGTTGAGCGAGCCGCTGCTGTGGCGTTCAAGCCCTATCCAGTGGCCGGTGGTGCCGGCGGCTGTATTGGCCGAGTGAGAGCCTTTGAAGAACATGTAACCGTCGTTGTCGGTGGAGTTAAACCAGCACTCTATGGTGAAATCGCTTGTGCCGAGCTGTATTGAGTCGTAAGCGGGCTGTGAGTAGTAGCTACCATTGAAGTTTACAGCTCCCTCTTTCAGACCGGCGGCTGCGGCGGGGGCATCGCCCACGGCTGTTGCCTCGCCATAAACCATATTGGGGGTGGTGGCGCCTACGGTGTCGAA
>JAFLRW010000108.1 GCA_022511285.1 Duncaniella sp. | reverse complement strand
GTGGTGAAAGTGGTCATCAACGCCTCGGTGAGCTGATTGGCATTCATAATGCAGAGTGTTCCAAACATACCGGCTATGGCAAAGGTGACCGCCAGCCAATGCCATCCGGGGCCAAGAGCGCGGTCAATGATATACATAGTACCGCCGACCGGAGTCCCGTCAGAGCGTGAGGCCTTGAAGCGAGTGGTCAACACACCTTCGTGATATTTCGTGGCCATACCCACCAACGCACTCACCCACATCCAAAAAATAGCACCGGGGCCACCCATCACCAACGCGATGGCCACACCGGCAATATTTCCCATCCCTACCGTAGCCGCCACGACAGAAGAAAGCGCTTGCAGCGAAGAAATCTGGCTTCCAGCCTCGCGGCTCTGCTTCTCGCGCAATACCTTCAAAGCCTGCGGCAGAGCTCTTAGGGAAATCATTCCGGAATCAAAGAAAAGGAAGAATCCGCCACCAATCAAAAGGATAAACAGCGGATAGCCACACACAAAGTCGGCAATCTCATTAATATTTACCATCTGCCCCCGGCCCCTCCTCCGCCAGTGAGGCCGCCACCAAATGAGCCGCCGGAAAAGCCACCGCCGCTGCCGCCGCCGGGCACAATCACCACGGCAGGCTGCTTTCGCGGAATGGAGAATTGCCGCCTGTCACGATATCCGCAAGCCCGGCAGAGATAAATGTCAACACCATTTCCGGCTGAATTGACAGTGGCAGGCCGAAGAATGCGGTGTTCAATGAGTGACAAAGCCCGAGTGTGGCAATTGGGACACTCCTCGTATTGGGATGTGGCAGAAGGGTAAGGAAGGATATCCGTGAGGTGGCAGGAGGGACACTCCCACACGTCATAGTCAACTGATTTCAACTGTTCCTCAAGGTCTTGATAGGGAGTGAGGTATTTATTATCGTTGACCTCGTCAATCAAGCTCATTCGCGTATGGCAATTCGGGCAGGAGCGGTTATGGCGGCGAATGTGCGAAGAGAGCACTTTCAGGACAACAACACCGACAACGCCTATACCTATGGTGGCAAATGCCACTAAAATAACGGGAATCCACAACTGTTGCAGTGACTGCCAGCGACGCTGGTCAGAGTGTTTTCTCTTCTTATCTCCAAAATAAAACGAAACAATCAGAATCAAAACCACCAGAGAAGCCAAACAGGAGAAATACAGATAGTATCTGAATAATTCAGCTCCATCCAAATCATCAGACGGAGAGTCAGATTTAATATCAGAGAGCACCTCATCAGCCACCGCCGGGTTGCGCAATATGGCGCCAATATCGTCGATGGCCTCCCCTATTCCAAGAGCATATTCCCCGTTGCGAAAGCGAGGAAACATGCGTCCGCGCAACAGCCGACCGAGCAGAATATCCGGCAGCGCCCCTTCCAGACCGTAACCGGTGCGAATCTGAGCGGCATGGTCGTCACGCGACACCAGGATGAGCAGCCCGTTATCCTTATCCCTTTTTCCTATTCCCCACTTTTCAAACAGGCGTGTTGCAAATTCCTCGGGAGTGAGCGAAGGGTCAATCTGATCCACCAGGACAACGACCACTTCAGCCGAGGTGTCCCGCCAAATTGCAGCAATGCGTGCATCCAGGTCGGCACGCTCCGCCTGAGAGAGAATCCCGGCGGGGTCAGAGACATAACGCGAGCGGTCAGCGATGTGGACATTCGGGACATCATCCACAGATATAGCTGAGAGCGGAATACCTGTCAGCAGTAGGAGCAGCAGAGATAGCAGGCGTGGCATAAGGGGAATCAGTTATTGATTTTCAGACTCATGCCGTTGAGCCTTCGATATAAATCGAGAGCATAGACATCTGTCATACCGGAGATATGGTCGAGCACCGCCTGAATTTTGCCATAAAGGTCGGGAGCCTGCACTTCATATTGCTGTGGCACTTTTGAGAGCAACAATCGAGAATAGTGCAAATCGGGGCAGGTCACAGCCTTCACCAACTCGCCGAGGAGGAAATTAATAATCCTCGTGCCGGCCAGTTCGATTTCCACCACATCAGGTGCAGAGTAAATCTTATCCCAAGAGAGCGATTCGCAGGCACGATAGCCGTCAATCTCCGGAGAAGAGATATGGTCAAGGAGAGAGCCGGTGAGAGAACCGGCGAGAATCTCCTCCTCGTGGATGACAAAAGACTCCGCACAGCTTTTGACCAAAGCATCGATGATACAGGAACGGAGGTAGGCCACTTTCTCATTGGGGTCGTCCACCGTATCCATCCTACTGACAATCCGCCGCCGGCGC
Organism: Duncaniella sp.; assembly: GCA_022511285.1. Lineage (GTDB taxonomy): Bacteria > Bacteroidota > Bacteroidia > Bacteroidales > Muribaculaceae > Duncaniella. The sequence goes on along the minus strand of JAFLRW010000108.1, from coordinate 3,995 downwards.
TCGGCGTTGAAATATGTCAGCAGCAGCGGAATCACCTGTTCAGTGGAAAGAATTTTCAGTTTATGGGCATCCTCGATATCCATAATCTCATAGCAGATATCATCAGCCGCTTCGACGATATAGACTAACGGATAGCGTGCATATCTAACGGCCCCGTTATCATCCGGCAAGCGGGAGATATTCAGCGTGTCGAAAATCTTGATGAAATCCTCCTGCTCGGAAGCAAAAAAACCGAACTTTCCCTTTGAGCCTGCGAGCGAGGAATCAAACGGATATTTCACAATAGACGCCAGTGTGGAGTAAGTCATAGCAAATCCCCCTTCACGGCGGCCGTTGAATCGGTGGGTGAGCAGGCGGAAAGCATTAGCATTACCTTCAAAGTTAGTGAGGTCAGCCCACTGCTGCGGGGTGAGTTTGTCGGCAAACTTTCGCCCCTCCCCTTCGCTGAAAAAAGCAGCGATAGCCTTTTCACCCGAGTGGCCGAACGGAGGATTGCCGAGGTCGTGGGCCAGACAAGCGGCCGCCACAATGTCGCCCATGGCATCGAGTTTATCCAGCCACGGCTCATTTTTATATTTCGGAGCAAGGCGCAGAGCAATCTCGCTGGCCAAAGAGCGCCCGACGGAGGCCACTTCAATGCTGTGAGTGAGACGGTTGTGAACAAATATACTCCCGGGGAGAGGGAATACCTGCGTCTTGTTTTGCAAACGCCGGAAAGGGGACGAGAAGACCAAACGATCAAAATCTCGCCTAAATTCCGAACGCACTCCACGGCGCGGGTCGTGATAGTGTTCGAGGCCGAATCGCTTGTCAGAAATGAGACTATCCCAATTCATAACCATTATTCAATTATTTAATATCGCCATGCTCAGAGAGCAGTTCACAAGCCCTGTCGGCATCCTCACGCCTCACCATCATCCTCACCTCCCCTATCGAGGATGGCACAGGGATTACCCCGAGGATAGTGGCCCCGTCGAGGATGGCCGGGATGCCATACTCAGCAAGCATACCTGAAGCTATGTTAGCTTCAATAGGGTCAGGAAACGTGGCGATGCAGACAAGCGACATAGAGAATGGAAGTGATTAATCTTGAGTTGACGAGGAGTGGCGTATCTCTGCGTTAAGCTCATCAGCCCCCGCAGTGTATGAAACGAAAATCTCGTCGCCGGGACTCACTGCGGCATCAATTATGAGCTCGGCGAGCATATCCTCGAGATATTTCTGAATGGAGCGTTTGAGGGGCCGTGCGCCAAACTGCGAATCGTAGCCCTTGTCGGCCACAAAGTCGCGGGCCTCGTCGCTGAGTGTGAGTTTATATCCAAGGTCGGCTACTCGTTTGCCGAACCCGGAGAGCTCGATATCAATGATTTTGAATATTGCATCCTTATCAAGGGGTGAGAACATAATGACATCATCAATACGATTGAGGAATTCCGGGGCAAAAGCCTTATTGAGAGCCTTCTGCAGGACACCGTTGCTCACCTCCTTATCGTCGGCCGGGCGAGGATTGAAACCGATGCCGGAACCAAACTCCTTGAGCTGACGCGAACCGATGTTGGAGGTCATAATTATAATGGTGTTCTTAAAATCCACCCGTCGGCCCAGGGAGTCGGTGAGACGCCCTTCGTCCATCACCTGCAGGAGCATATTGAAAACATCGGGGTGGGCCTTCTCAATCTCATCGAGCAGGACAATTGAATAGGGATGGCGGCGCACCTTTTCAGTGAGCTGTCCGCCCTCCTCGTAACCCACATATCCCGGAGGGGCGCCGACTAAACGTGACACAGTGAACTTCTCCATATACTCACTCATATCGATTCGAATAAGAGAGTCGACCGAGTCAAAGAGATACTCAGCCAGCTGTTTGGCCAAGTGGGTTTTACCGACACCCGTTGGGCCGAGGAACATAAAAGTGCCTATCGGCTTATTAGGGTCCTTTAGTCCGATGCGGTTGCGCTGAATAGCCTTCACCACCTTGTCGATTGCGGCATCCTGTCCAATGATACGGCTTTTGAGCGCCGGAGCCATTTCCTTAAGGCGCTTACCTTCGGCCTGGGCTATGCGTTGCACAGGGACACCGGTCATCATAGCCACCACTTCAGCCACCTTCTCCTCGTCGACAGTCTCACGCATCGAAGCCAAATCTTTGCGCCAGGCAGCCAAGGCCGTGTCAAGCTGCTGTTTGAGTTGCTGCTCGCGGTCGCGATAGGAGGCAGCCTTTTCAAAATTCTGAGCCTGAGCCGCACGCAGTTTTTCAGCGCCGGCCTCGGCTACTGACTTTTCAAGCTCCTCAATAGCCGGCGGAACTACGATATTAGTGACGTGGATGCGAGAGCCGGCCTCGTCCATAGCGTCGATAGCCTTGTCGGGGAAATTTCTGTCGCTCACATATCGTTGGGTAAGAGCCACACAGGCATCAAGAGCCTCAGGTGTGTAGATAACGTTGTGATGCTCCTCATATTTATCCTTAATGTTGTCAAGAATAATGCGAGTCTCCTCCGGCGTTGTCGGCTCTACCATAACCTTCTGAAAACGGCGTTCGAGAGCACCATCGTTCTCAATATTCTTACGATACTCATCGAGCGTAGTAGCTCCTATGCATTGAATTTCTCCGCGAGCTAAGGCCGGCTTGAGCAGATTGGCGGCATCCATAGTTCCGGAGGCATTACCGGCGCCAACAATAGTGTGGAGTTCGTCAATAAAAAGGATTACATCCTTATTCTTGGCAAGTTCGTCGATAACAGCCTTTATTCGTTCCTCAAACTGCCCTCTATATTTAGTTCCGGCTACCAACGACGCCATGTCAAGGGACACCACACGTTTATCAAAAAGGATGCGTGAGACTTGGCGCTTCACTATGCGCAGCGCGAGCCCCTCGACAATAGCACTCTTGCCCACACCGGGCTCACCGATAAGGACCGGATTGTTTTTTTTGCGGCGACTAAGGATTTGAGCCAGACGTTCAATCTCCACATCGCGACCCACGACAGGGTCAAGGCGTCCTTCCTGAGCGGCGAGAGTCATGTCATTGCCATACTTGTCGAGCATAGGAGTGTCGCCGGTCCGATTTTTGGATGCTTGCGCCGTCCTTGGCGCTGAGGATGACTGACCAACGGATTTTGGCATATCATTCTCGTCGTCGTCATCATCGTCGTCATTGCCGGCTGTCGACAATGGCCGTCCGGCCTGAGGATTGAGCGAGCGGAGCAATGTATCGTAAGCAATATTAGCCCTGCGGAAGGCTTCCATGTACTCAGCCTGTTGGGCATCGGAATTGTGGAACACCGCCAATAGCAAGTGGATATCGTCGACCTGCGGACTGCGGAGCATACGCGCCTCAAGCGCACTGAGCTTGACGATACGGTTAGTGAGGTCGCTGAGCGACACATCGGCCGCAGCGACTGTGCCGCTGAAACCTTTGTCAGCGGCTGATGTCAGCAGAGCATTGTCAAGCACTGTGCGCAGTTGATTGACCGAAGAGCCTTTAGACAAATGCTCAATCATCCTGGCCGGAGCACCCTCGCTATCATTAATAAGCGAGAGGAGCAGATGGCCGGGCTGGACATAACGTGAATTATGCGTAGCGGCCAGCGTCAACGCATTGTTGACGGCTGTTTTGAAATTCTGTGTATATACTGTTTCCATTTTGTAGGGTCTTGGCTCAAAGATATAACAAAAATTGTGCCAAACTGATGCGAAGATACGCAAAAAAACGTAAAGCAGGGCTGTTTTTACGATTTTTGCAACTCTTCGAGAGCCGCATCGGGCCGATGGCGGTGCTTGAACAGACGGTCAATGATTGCAGCGAGGGCACCGTCGCCAGTCACATTGCAGGCGGTGCCAAATGAATCCATAGCGATGTAGAGGGCTATCATCAGAGCCACGGATTGCTCATCAAAGCCCAGGATGGATTGCAGCAGGCCGAGCGATGCCATAATAGCGCCTCCGGGGATGCCCGGAGCAGCTATCATAGTGATTCCGAGCATAGCTATGAA
>JAFLRW010000107.1 GCA_022511285.1 Duncaniella sp. | reverse complement strand
TGTAAGGTCTCACCTTCTGCCACAAAGAACGCGGCACGACACGCGGTTGCTGCTCCCACTCACGTTCGGGGAGAGCGGCGGCCATACGCGAGGCAAAGTCCTCGAAATATCCGTCGGGGAGATTGAATCCGTCGCGGCGATTGACCTTGGAGAGTATATCATTCATAGTAAATTCCTTTTACTTTATAGATTAGACGTCGAGAGGCGGTGTCGGTTTAATCCGTGTCGGCAAAAAATTGTTCTATTTTTTTTACGGCGAGGTGATAAGAGGCTTTCAAGGCACCAACAGATGTGCCGAGAATTTCAGAGATTTTTTCGTATTTCATATCGTCGTAATAGCGCATATTGAACACAAGGCGTTGTTTCTCAGGGAGAGAGGCAATGGCCTTGCGCAATTGCAATGCCAGTTCGTCGCCGTCGATTTCCTTGTCGGCCTCAATAAGATTCACGAGATAGCTCTCCTCATCGTCGAGCGAGAACCCGCGGCGTTTTCTTTCTTTTTCGAGGTGAGTGAGGCTCTCATTGATGGCAATCTTATAGAGCCATGTAGACAGGCGCGCATCGCCACGGAAATTCTCGATGTTCTGCCACGCTTTCATAAAGGTGTTTTGCAGCAGGTCATCGGCATCGTCGTGGGTCTGCACCAGACGGCGTATTTGACGGTATAGGGGCTCGGTGTAGAGCCTAATCATCTCGCCGAAAGCCTCCCGGCACGTGGCCGGATCGCGCAGACGGGCCACGAGCAATTCATTGTCAAGGTCAGCAGATTGTGTTGACATTGGAGTGATCAGAGGGGTATTCGGTTCGGTAGAAGAATGAATAACAGAGCGATGGAATTAAAGTTTGTAGACCTCAACACCGGCCAAGAGGAAGCATCCGGTTCCGTAGTCGTCGAAGTCGGGCTTAGAATCGTAGGCCACCGGTTGACCATCTTTCGGCTCTTTGCCGGTGCCCTGCACATAGCCGAGGTAGCCGTTGGGATGAACAGCCTCAGAGACCATAGCATTCCATCCGCGGGCGAGGATAGGCATAAACTTTTTAGCGTCGACTAATCCGGTGCGCACGGCGTAAGCCATGCCATAGACAAAGAGCGCTGTGCCGGTGAGCTCTTTGCCGCCAAAGTCATTGGGGTCGGCAAGCGAGACGTTCCAGAAACCGTCTGAACGCTGGCATTTGGCAAGAGCGTCAAGCATCATCTTGAGGTCGCTTTCGTAAGCTTTACGGTGGATATCGTCGGCCGGGAGCTCCTCGAGCACCTTAACTAAAGCAGCCACAACCCATCCGTTGCCGCGGCTCCAGTAGCATTCCTTGCCGTTGGGAGTTTTGTGGGGCGGGACAAAGTCTTTATCGCGCCACCAAAGGCCATCCTTTTCATTAAAAAGCCCCCCGGCCAGAGTGTCGCGCGACCATTTGTACATATTCCAGGCTTTCTCGAAATAGCGGGGGTCGCCGGTATCCTTACCCATCTTGGCGAGGATAGGCATGCCCATCTGTATGGCATCAATCCAGGTCCAATCGTCGTTTTGCGGAGTGTTGATGAGCATATTCATCGTGCCGCGTGTTTTGGTGAGCATTTTGGGCTCCGGAGTGAGGCGATAGAGGTCGATATAGGTCTGTGCGCAGCAGTAGTTGTCGGCGTTGCGGGTTGTGGTATCGTCGCGGCGCATACCCCATTTGAAACCTTCAGCCCAGTCGTAGGCATAGTCATAATATCTGTTGTCGGGATAGATGGAATAGAGAGCCATCAGACCTTCGAAATAGACGGCGCGAGTCCAGATATTGGCCTCGTAGACTTTCTTGCGAGAGTAGTACGGGATTCCCTGCAAGGGGTCGGGATGATTTTTGAGATAGAAGTCGTTGACTTTGACAAGGGTTTTCAAAGTCTCTTCACGAGGGGGAAGGTTGTCAGAGGAGCCGGCAGCAAATGTGGCCGGGGCCATCATTAAAGCTGCGAGAACGCTAAGCGCAAATGTTTTCATAGTTATGTAGGGATGAGTGGTTGTTGTTATTTAAATATGATTGGAGTGAGTGTCACTGACGAGATAAGGCCGGAGGGGGATATTTCCCAATCGGCGAATGAGAATTCCTTGGCGTTGGTGACGCTGGCTATGTTGGCGTCTTTGAATATGCGCCAGCGGATGCCGCGCTGTTCGTAGTCGCGGATGCGGTTGGCTTCGAGGTTGGTGACATCAATAGTAATGGTGTTGATACCCGGCTTGAGATAACTGCCGACGAGGGTGCGGAACGGGACAGCCCAAAGGATGCCTATAGGCACTCCGTTGATGGCCACGCGGGCACTTTCGCGCACATCTCCGAGGTTGAGCATCCAATCGTCGGCTTTGATGTCGGCAGGAAGGGTGAAGGTGGTTTCATAACGCCCGGTGCCTTGGTTCACTTGCAGGCGGGGGTCGGGGAGTGTGGTCCAGTCAGCCAGCGTGTCGATGGCAAAGGTGTCGGCAATGGCCGGTGAACTTTCGGGGAAAGAGAGCTGCCAGCCGCTGTTAATCTCAATGGGTGTGCCTGTAGAGGCTATATATTTCCACTTTTCACCATCTATGGGATAGGGGAATGTCTTTATGAGCATTGACTGCCCGGGAGCAAGCTGCAGGCGCACTGACATATTCCCGTCAGGTGTAGTCTCGGTCTCGGCCACACCCTTTAGACCTGTGAGGGGATCAAAGAGCATAGCACTCTGTCCGGCAACGGCAAGCCTGACAGGGCCGTCGATAATCTTGTCGGTGAGAAGCGCCACAAAATAGTTGTAACCTCCAACCTCGTTGCGCCGCCGCAGCATCGAGAGACCATCGGCGCGCGCCGGTTCGGGCTGAACGCCTATCAGCGGTAGCACTTCGGAGATGGTTGGAGCGGAGAGTATGCGACCCTTGCCGTAGGGGTGGATGGCGGCGGTTCCGCCGAGAGTAGGGAGGAGAGCCTTGACGGCATCAAGAGATTGGCGGCGCGCATCAAGGTGGCCGAGCCCGGGAACATCCCGGGGCAATCCGCCCACGAATGCCACAGTGGCTCCCTCATGGGCCAGATTGGCAAGCCGCTCCAAGGTCTGCGGCTGCATCAACTTCACTGACGGAACTATTATGGCGCGGTAGTGAGTGTCGGAGAGAGAGCGCATAGTGCCGTCGGCACGGGGGGTGAGTACCTTGAGGAGAGAATCGGAGACATAGTCCAAGTCGTATCCGGCGTTGACAATGTCGGCCACAGCCTGTTTGACATCAGGCATGCGCTGGCTCATTTTGTGGATGTCAAACATCAGATAGGGATTGCCCTCCTGGCGATGGAGGATATCGTCGTGAGGGAAAAACAACAGGAGGTCGGCATCCGGTTCGCCTTGAGTCAGGAAACTTTGAGTGCGGGCTATGTAGTCAAACAGTCCCGGAGCATTCTGCCATAAAGCCGCAGTGGGCGATACATTGATTGAAGCGTAGAACATCCATCCGGGGAACTCCGCGCCTTTCGGGGAGTAAGGCGCTCCGTGGAAGTAGACGTGGTTTACGCCCGAAATGAACATCTGGTCAAGTTCGGGCTTACAGCGAGCCAGCGGTGTGCGGAAATGCTCAGTGAGCCATGTGAGAGTCTCGGAAGATGTGACTTTCTTTCCTGCCAGATGAGCTCCTGACGAGGCCATCTTCAGCACGGCAGGATCTGCGTCGCCCGGACGGCTCGGGCCGGTGGGGTGTAGGCCCGGGATGTCGAAATCGGTCTGCCCGAACGACTCACACTCGGGGATGTCGACCACGGCATAGAGGTCAAGAATATTGGCCGGCGAGCCATGGCTCTGATTGCGGATGCGGGCTCCGTGGCTGTGCGCCCAATTGGTCCAGATGCGAGTGAAATGCTGCTCGAGCATTCCGGCAAGAGTGCGGCGATAGTCGCTGACCACTCTGCCACGCAGGTCGGAATGGCCGCCATCGCCCTCAAATTCGGGGAGATAATCTTCGAGTCGATAGCCATGGTCGGCGGCAAACTGCTCCAAAAGGCCTTCGGTCCAGTCTGCGCCATAGACTTCATAGGAGTCGTTGAAAAAAGAGTTGGGCATTGAAGCCTCCCGGCCGGCAAAGGCTCTGTCAAATCTGTCGAGATATTTTTTTACGGCAATACTGTCATAGTGGTTGATGACATATCCCTCGCCGCCCGGAGCTGCGCGTTTCACTTTCTGAAATGTCCTGCCTGAGAAAAGAGCATAAACGGTCCAAGGATCGCCTTTGGGCGCTTTCCAATCAAGAGTTCCGTCGGAGCGCACTTTGCCTGTGAGGTTCAGGCGTTTGTCGCCTCTGCAGGCAAGAACTGCCTGAAGGGTGGCCACTCCACGCTGTTTTTCATCTTTCGGGAGCAGAGGCTGTTCGAGCCTTTTCCCGCCGGCCACAGTAAACTTTTCAGTGATATGCTTGCGCGCACTTTCGGCAAGCGTTACCTCCGGGCCGCCGAAGGGCCATCCGGTGCCGTTGTTCATATCCACTTGCAGACCAAGACGGCGGCTCTCCGATGTGGTGTGGGAGAGCATATCCATCCATTTGTCGGAGAGATAGGGGATGTCGTTGGCTTCGTTGCCTTTGACGCCGTAGATTGGAGTGATTTCCGTGCCCCCTATCCCTTGACGGGCAAACTCAGAGAGGTTGAAGGTGAGTCCTTCAGGGTCGACGGCGCTTCCAAGCCACCACCAACGCACAAAGGGCCGGTGTTCGGTAGTGACCTCATACCAGTCAGTCTCTCCGGCCGGAGTTATGCCGGTTTTCACTGTGGTCTGGGCACTGACTGCGAGTGCAGGGAGCAATATCAGTGATGCAAGAGTCGTAGTTGTTCTCATTATCGTTGGAGGGTGATGGCAAGGATGCCGATGATGACGTCGTGGGAGAGGGTGGTAAGAGTCAGAGATTCGAGGGTCTTAGCGGGGTCAACGGGGAAGTCCACTAAGACGCCGGCTCCGTTCTTCACCTGTCGGCCCGTGGTTTCGCCCAGCTCCATACCGGGGTCGATGGGCACTTTGTGGCCGGCCGTATCATCGAGCAGATTGCGGCTCACGGTGCCGTCGTTGAAACTAACGCGATAAGGCAATTGAGCGCCTCCGGGCTGGGCATAGGCATAGTCGTCAGTGTAAAAATCCTGCTCAACGGGCGCCCAGTTCACCGGATTGACCAGTGGCAGACGCGCTGTGGTCCCATCGGTGTAAGTGGCTGTCAATACGGCGTTTTCCATAGCCCACTGCATGTGATTGGTAGTGCCGGCCATAAGCAGATAGATGTTGGAGGCGTTGCCGCTGAGGGGAATTGTCAGAGAGTCGGGATAGTTGTCCCAGAGCGTGGTGAAAGCCACATTTCGCCCGGATGACGGGAGCACAAAGTCTATTCCGAGTGGAGTGTGGAGTGTGTCGCCGGCGGCAGCTATGATGGTGCGCAGGGGAGTGTCGTCAATCTCAAACGTGGCCAGCGGATGGCACCACTCCGAAATCCCTTGAGTGGGGAGTTGCAGGGTGGTGACATTGGGGCGCGGCGACATATACCGATTGGTGAAGAGGTCGGTCAGTGATGCATTGTAGACGGAGTCGATTCTTACCGGTTGCAGGGTCTCGGGGCGCACGTCGACAAAGTCAGCCGGGATAGATGGGAACATCTCCGGGTGTCTGCCCACTTTTACGTCCCACCATAGCAGCGGTCCGGCCGCCATCTCGGTAAAAGTCACAGGCCCTTCACGGCGGATTTCGCCGGTTGCCGTCACGCGGTGTGTTGCTGAACGGTCAATGGTGACGGTGTGTGTGCCCGATGCGGCAACGGGCACAGTGATGCGCGGCTCGCCGATGCTGACGGGCACTTCGATGGCCGGAGCCTGTTGGCCGTCGATATACACCTTTTTAAGTCCTGAAGCCGGCACCGTGAGGCGCACGGGAGTGCCGTCGGGGTAACGATTTTCAATTATGTAAGTGTCCGTTTTGCCCTCGCGCTTGAAGGTGTAGGATAGGTTGGGCAGTGTGATTGAGGCCTCATTCCACTCGGCGGGAAATCCCGGGATGATATCCACTCCGGGGTTGGTCCCGATGCGATTGGGGCGTATTCCGTAGAGCCCTTCGGTGAGGGCTCGGCTCCACACACCAATAGGGTCGGCAAAGTCACGGTAACATTCACCACGTGCAGCATCGTATTGGCTGATTTGCCCGAAGTTGAGGGGCGATGCACCTTGATACATGTTGTCGACCACAGTGCCTTTCATCAGTCGGAACGCCTCCTCGGGTCGTCCTGCCTGCCAGTAGGCGAGAGCCGTGTGGATTACTTCGGCTATAGCCACATTGTTGATGCTCCAGGAATATGGTTTCCAGTTGGTGGTGGAAATAG
>JAFLRW010000106.1 GCA_022511285.1 Duncaniella sp. | reverse complement strand
CGCAAGGTGATACCCCACGACACGGTCAGCAAGGTGATTGCTTTTCTGTGTCTTTATGTGCTAATAATCTTCGTCGGCGGAATCTGCCTGACGGCCATGGGGATGCCGCTTGTCGACTCCTTCTTCTCGGCCTTTGCCTGCATTACCAACACGGGCCTTTCTGCCGGAGTGACAGGCTATGGCGGCACTTATGCCATAGTGCCGGATGCCGGCAAGTGGATACTTTCGCTGATTATGCTCACCGGGCGTCTTGAAATCTTCACCATCTTGCTGCTATTCTCCCCCTCGTTCTGGAAGAAATGAAGGGTATGTAATTATCTTTGAACATAAAGAGGCCCGGAGCGCATTCAATGAGCTCCGGGCCTGCCGTATCTTATGTGATAAGATTTGTGTGTGATTACTTGGTCTCAGGGTCGAGCACTACGGTGCGGAGGTTGCCGGCGGCATTGAAGGTTTTCATATAGTCTTTCACGTCGTCGACTGTAATGGCGCTGACGGTCTCAATGTTGCCGTTGAAGGTGTCGACACCGTTAGTCACCCATCCTATGATGGCATTCTTCCAGGGGGTGTTTTTCTCGCGGTCAGAGGTGTATTGCTTTACCATATATTCCTTGGCGGGGTTAAGCTCCTCGGCGGTGACGTCTGATTCCATAGCTTTAAACTGGCTGTAGATGAAGTCGAGCACTTGCTCTTTCATCTCGGGCTTCATCGGGAATTGTGTGGCGAGCATAAATGGATTAAGTCCGTTGCGCGAAGCCTGGCCGACAGCACCGATTGAGTAGACGGCTCCCATATCCTCGCGTACAGTCTTCAAGAGGCGGTTGGAGAGGATTTGTCCGGCAATGGAGGCGAGCATAGAGTTGCGCGGAGTGTATTCCATATCGGCGGTGCCATAGATAATCACCTGGGTCTGGGGTGTTTCCATCGGGATGGTGTGAGTGGTCACCTCGGTGCCGGCTTTGACGTAGAGAGTGGGGTCAAAAGCGGGATACTCCTTCACGGCCTTAGCCTCGTCGGATGGGAGAGAAGCGATGTATGTCTCCACGAGGGGGCGCAGGGCGTCAATGTCAACGTTGCCAACGAAAACGAAGGTCCAGTCAGCGGCATTGGCTGTCATTGCGTGGGCCAGTTCGATGGTCTCCTCGCGTGAAGTGCCAAGGATTGTTTCTGAGGTGAGGGTTTGCTTGAATGGCGAGCCGTAGAAATCAGCCGTCACGAATTTTTGGAATAGATATTCGGGTGATTTTTCCTGATTGGCAAGTACGCCGGCATAAGCTTTTTGCATTGCCTCAAACTCGTCGGGGGTAAATTCGAGGTCGGTAAATGTCATATAAAGCAGTTCCATCAGGGTGGAGAGGTCCTTGGGTGTGGTGCTGCCGTTGAGAGAGCGCGAATATTCTCTGAGTGAGAGGTTGAGCTCCACTTGCTTGCCTGCGGTGTATTTGTCGAGGTCGGTGTTGGAGTATGTGCCAAGACCGTTTGCGCGCAGGGTGAGGGGGAGGGTTATGATTGTATTGGCCCACTCGGCGGGATATGCGGCATAGCCCCCCTTGGCAAATGCGCCGACGAGAATCTCGTCGTCCTTGAAGGCAGTTTTCTTAATAATCACTTTGGCGCCGTTAGAGAGGGTCCAGATTGTGGCACCCCACTGTGATGACTCCTCTTCTGACTTAATGCTGCCGGCTACAGGGGGAGTGGGAATGAGGGGCTCGCTTTTCACTTCGTCGACAAATGCCTCGATAGTCTCGGCATCAACCGCACTAAGAGCGGCTTCAATCTGCTCGGAAGATGGGAGTGTGTAGCCCTCGCCCTCCGGCGACATTATGATGATGGCGCGATTGTCAGGGGTGACGAGTTCGGCCATCAGCTGATTGACAAGGTCGACGGGGAGCATCGGGGCCATCATTGAGAAGAGCTTATAGCGTGCCTCAATGCCGGGGATTGGCTCGCCGTCGGTGAAGTTGTCCACATATTCCTCTACATATTTATTTGACTCGCGGGTGGCGCGGTTGTTGTAATCCTGCTCGAGCGACGAAAGGAACTCTGCTCGGGCGCGGTCATACTCGCTGTGGGTGAATCCGCCTCTCTGAGCGCGCAGCAATTCGCGGTAGAGGGCTTTCATAGGCTCGATGATGTCGGTGCCGGAGGCTACGACATAACCTTCAAATGCATCTTTTGTTTTTGCCACAATATAGTCGCCAAACCCTACTGATGCGCCGGCAAACGGAGCGTCGGGGCGTGACGAGAGTTCTTTGAGACGATTCTCAAGCATTGATTCAATCATCTCCTGGGCATACTCCTGAATAAGATAAGGCACAGTGTTTTTCATCTCGTCCGGGGTGGGGTCGCTGATGAACATTATCTGACCGATGAGACGTTGCTGCTCGGGGTCAGAACCGATGCCATAGAGTGTTCCGGTGTGGTCGGGGATAGGCTCGTAGACTCGCTCCGGGGCGTTGGCGGGCATTTCGATGTTTGAGAACATCTCTTTGATTTTTCCCTCTATGCGGTCAACGTCGATGTCGCCCACTACGATGACGGCCTGCTGGTCGGGACGATACCAAGCCTCATAATAGTCGCGCAGGGCTTGGTAGGGGAAGTTGTCAACCACCTCCATTGTGCCGATAGGGAGTCGATGTCCATATTTAGTGCCGGGGAATAGCTCCGGGAGGATGCGCTCCAGGATGCGCATTTGGCCTACGTTGCTGCGCCGCCATTCTTCGTGGATTACACCGCGTTCCTTGTCAATCTCCTCGGGGGCTAATGTGAGGTCGTTGGCCCAGTCGTGGAGTATCAGCAGGCAGGAGTCCTGCACGCTCTCACGGGCAATGGGCACATCTTTGATGAGATATACGGTGTTGTCGATGCCGGTATAGGCATTTAGATTATAGCCGAATTTTACGCCCACGCTTTCAAGCCAGTCGCGCAGCGAGTTGTCCGGGAAGTGTGTGGTGCCGTTGAAACACATGTGTTCAAGGAAGTGGGCCAGACCGCGCTGATTGTCTTCCTCGAGGATTGAGCCTACTTTCTGTGCAATGTAGAAATCGGCCTGCCCCTTGGGGTTCTCGTTGTGGCGGATGTAGTAGGTGAGACCGTTGGGGAGTTTGCCTATGCGCACGTCGGAATCGACGGGCAGGGGCTGCATCATTGGGTTGTCTTGTGCCTGTGTGGTGGGGATGCCTAACAGCATAGCTACGAGCACAAGAACCGACAATTTTACAATTTGCTTCATCTTGTGATATGATTGATTGTGTTTTTGGATATATATATCTGACGTAAAAAGACGGGAAAAGTTACACTCCCTTCCCGCCTTTTTTGCATTTATTTATACATCTGTGTCATTCAAACCACCCTACGAGGGCCGACTTATAGTTTTTGATAGCAGTCTGCAGCCCTGTGATTATGTCGTAGTTGGTGTCCTCGGTGGCATTGTTGAATTCCCATTTGAAGTCGCCCTTGCCGAGACGGCCTGCGCCGTAGTAGCCTGTCACTGCGGATGGCACTTCGGCTGCGGGAATCACACTGTAGGTGTGGATGAGCGCCGGATCGGTGTCGAAGTTGTCGTAGGGAGTGGCGCCGGCCTTGGCTACGAATGTGGCGGGCACCTGCTCATCGCGTGAAGATGCCTCGTAGCAGTCAAAGTCATTGGCTGAGGTCGTCTGGTCGATGGGAGTGTATTGCGAACCGCCCTTTTCAGAATAGACATTGCCAAAGCTCTTTATCACACCGCCATCCTCGCCCGAGAAAGTGCCTGAACCCTTGGCATCTGTGCCCTGTTTGGAGATAAGCATCGGGTTTTTAGAGTGGCGGAAGAAATTGTTTTCCATAAAGATGCTTGCGCCGCAAGTGGCTCCGGCACCGTATTTCGACACGCCGTCATAATAATTGTTCCACACGTGGACGGTCATAGTGCGCACGCGCGGGTGGCGCGAGTCGCTGTGGTCAAACCAGTTGTGGTGATAATCAATGTAGTTCGGGCCGCTCTCGCTCTTCATGCCGCAGAGCGAACTCTTGCCGTTATCCCAGAGGTGATTGTAGGCAAAGGTGATATATTTAGAGTCGCTTTTGACGTCGAGAGTGCCGTCGCCCTTCACTTGGTCGGAGGCTGAGCCCGGACGGCCATAGAAGAGGTCGAGGTGGTGGGCCCATACGTGGGAGTTGTCGGTGTCGAGCGATAGAGCGTCGTCGAGACACCATAAGATGCCGAGGTTGGCTATCTCCACACTCGTGCAGTTGCGCACAAGGAATCCGAATCCGTGGACGGCAGCATCATCACCTATGCCCTCGATGGTGAGGTTGAGAGTGCTGTATGAGTTTTTACCCTTCACCTGCAATCCCTCCTCTTTAGAGTCGAAGCGATCCATGTCGTCGCTGAAGATTGTGCCGATGATGCGGATGCAGAGCGGACGCGTCTCGGCTCCCTTCTGAAGGCCATAGATGATATCCTGCAGACCTGTCTTGGTCTCATATTGAGGCGCGCCGTTTTTGGTGCCCACCTGGATGTCGCAGGTGATTGTTTTGGCGTTTTTACCTGACACATATAGCACGATAGCGTCTTTCTTAAGGCGTCCGTTCATATCGTAGGCTCCCACGCCTTGCTCATAGTCCTTGAAGGCAAAGCCTGAGCGGTCGTGAGCCTTGACGGTCATATTGAGAGCTTCGGCCCGGCAGTCGCTGAGCTGTGGCGCCACGATGCGGAGCGAGTAGGTGCCGGCTGGGAGTCCGGGCACATCCACGCGCCCGTAGGTGCCATAGTTGCGCAGAAGTTCGGGGGCCACCTGTGTCCAGTCGGCATAATCGCCACCTTTTATATATGCCTCGTATCGTGTGGCGCCTTCAACGAGCAGCCACTTGGCATAGACGCTTTCTACCCATCCCTTGGCTTCTGTGATGGTGATACCGGAGTTGACAACGTCGCCCTCGCCGCCTGTGGCTTGTGCCTTGGCAAAGGAGATGTTGTTGACGTTGGCAAGGTATGTATCAGTCCAGTCGCCGTTGCTCACTGAGAGGGTTCCTGTGGTCTTGTCGAAGTCAACGCTGCCCAAAGAGGCTGTGTTGTAATATTTCACATCTCCGCCGCTCACAGTGAGAAGCATCTGGTGTGCGTCGAGGTTCATATTCACGGAGTGGTCGCTCACCGGACCGGGTGTGTCGGGGTTGTCGCCGCTCTCTGAGTCTACTGTGATTGAGTATACGTAGAAGCCGCCGTTGGGGGTGAGAGTGACATCTCCGTCGGCAGTGACGATGCCCACGTTGTCAAGCTTGTCGGTCGAGTCGATGAAGCCGCTCACCACTGTGAGGTTTGTGGGAGTAAGGGAGCGTGCGGTGGATGAGCTTGATGACTGCGCGCTGACGGTTACCTTGTCGCCTGCCTTAAGCCCCGGTAGGGTTACGGATGCGGATTTATTGTTGAGGGTCACGGAGTGTTTCTTGTTGTCCACACGAATCTGGTCGGCGGCCGCTGCCGTGTAGCGGAGGCCTGCGGTCAGCTGCAACTCAGTGCCATTAGCCATCAAAGGCGATACGGTGAGCGCTTTTTCGTTGAGCCAGCGGTCATTGGACTGGTCATATTTCCAATTCGAAGTGTCGGCGTTAAGAGCGGCACGGTCGGCATCGGAGAGGGTTGAGAAATCCCATGTAGTGGCCTGTAGTTCTGAGGCCGAAGCGAGTGCAAGAAACGAGGCTGCGGCAATGCGCAGCACGCTATTTAAGTTGATTTTCATTACTTTACGAGAATTTTCTGTCCGTTAGTGATATAGACGCCCGGAGTGAGGGGGGCGCCGAGTTCTTCGGCCACACGCTGTCCCTTGAGGTTGTAGACTCCTGGAAGGGTCTTGGAGGTAGCCAGAATTTCATCTATGGCTGAACCGCCGGTGTGGTCAATGGCCACATTGACCATTGAAATGTCGGCCACAAGTGTAGTGTTGTCTGCAAAGTGTAGTGTCACCATCTCCGGTGTGGAGGTCTCAAAGGTCATCTTCACCAGCTCGCGTGTCTCGGTCACACCATCGACCACGGTGATGAGCGCGCTATCGGCCATTGCGGAGAAGCATCCTCCGGCAAGCATAGCGGCAAATGCCATTACTTTAATTTTCATATTCGGTATTTGGTAAGAAGTTTTAGTCGGCTAAAGCGCCCTTCCTACGCGTTCATTGAGCCGAAAACGCCTTGATGAAGCGTAGGGAGGGTTTGTTTTTTTGTAGTCTGCGGCCGTAGAGATTACTTGCTCTGCTGCTTGAGCAGGTCGCGAATCTCAGTGAGGAGCACCTCCTCTTTTGTGGGCTCGGCAGGCGTGGGAGCCTCTTCGGCGGCGGGTTCTTCACGTTTGAGATTGTTGATAGCCTTG
>JAFLRW010000105.1 GCA_022511285.1 Duncaniella sp. | reverse complement strand
TGGAGGTTGTAGTAAACCACGGGAGCATCGGTCTCCTCAGCCTTCACCTCGGTGATGGCGGTAGTGGGACCTTGTTCCACAGCTGCATCAATATAGTAGACGTGGCAACCGGCAGTGTTGTGGAGAAGGATGTCATATCTCTCAACAGCGTTGGCGTCGTCGTCATCAATGGCTGCGGGAGCGTCGGGCACTAACCATGTGGAGTTTTTGTAGGTTGTGGGTGTCACTACGTCGTAGCCGTATTGGTTTTTGAGTTTGGCGCCTTTGGTGCCGTTGTTGTAGACGTAGAGTTCAATGCCGCGCTGATCGGTGGTCTTGTGAGACTCAACGCCCATTGTGATGATAGAGCCGGCCTCAACGTTGGGGATGACGAGGTAGTCAGCACCATTGCTTGCTCCAAACCAGAGGTATGAGCCGCCTTTATATGTGCCAAGGCTTGTGGTGGGATAGTTGACGGCAATGGCCAAACTGCGACCAAACGCACCGTCGAGGAACTCAAGGCCGTAAAGCTCGGGAATGATTACAGATTCGGGCTGCGAGTCGTCTGATGCATACTGAGCGTTTTTAACGGTGAGATAACCGTTTTCGTCGCGTGTGTCAGATGCAAGCCAGAAGCAGTTGTCTTTTGAAGCTTCGGTAGGATCTTTGTCTTCTTTGGCATCAGCATCTTTTTCAACATCGCTCCATCCGGATGTCTTGCTGTCGGCAGCATCATATTTGAGGTTGTCGTGTGTGTTTGTCTGAGTCCAGTCGAAGAAAGAATACATACCGGGCCCTGAGATAGTCGGGAGATTCTGTTCGGCGAGGTTGTCATCGAGGGCGTCGAATGCATTTTTGAGCGCGGAGGTGGCGTTTGTGAAATCAGTCTCACCGGCAGTGTCGGAAGCCAACACCTCTTTGGCCTCGCAGATAGCGTTGTAAAGGGCCTTGGCAGCGTCCTCTGTGTAGAGGTCCCAGTCAATACCCTCAGCTGCGGCAAGAGCCTCTTTGAGGTCAGATTTAACGTCGGCTAAGGGGTTTTGGTCTTTAATAAATGAATAGTTGAAACCATAGAAGCCGAGTTTTGTGCCGGTAGCATAAACTTTGTATACAGAATTGGCTTTAACGTCGAAAGTGTATTTTGTGTATTTTTTCTCAGCCTCTGTATAAGCGTCGTAATAAGGGATGGCAACTTCATCCTGCAAGATAAAGAATGATTTATCAGCATTGAGGATAACGCCTACTTCAATCTGACCATCATATTTAGGTTCGATTATGTATGTTGTTCCCGAATCAGCAGCACCGTTTTGGCCGTTACCTTCAGTATATGCTACGAAACCTTCAAGCGCAGAGTCTTTTTCTGCTTTTTTTGCTTTGTTAAAATCATTACCGCCTTCAAAACCAAATGTCAGAGTGGCAACTGTTTCATCGTCAAGTGTGACATCTACTGAATCACCGGCTTTGTGAGTTTCATCGAGTTGAACTGCATAAGTAGCAGAACTGTTGCAGATGGTCACCAACTCGCTCAAGGCGTTGTTCAGATTATCCAAAGCGGTCTGCAATGTTGTTGCATCATCAGATTGAAGCGCGGATTTTGCAGCAGCAAGAGGAGCGGCAAGAGCTTGTGCCGTAGCCTCAGAATAGATGTCCAGATAGCGAGAGTCGGCATCCGAAATAGCTTTAGCGAGCAGGTCTCTCAAGTCAGCAACTGGATCAAGCACTGTAAGAGTGTATGAAGCGCTGCCGGAGTACATTGTTTCAGTTTCGGGGACAGATGCTGTGATTACGGTTGTGCCGCGAGCAACGAGGGTGATTTCGCCGGTCTCACTGATTTTAGCGACATTTTCGTCGGAAGATGAATATGAAACGATTGTACCCTCCTCAGCCTCGAGAGTAAGTGTGGGATATGTATTTACAGTCTCGCGGATATTGGCTGTACAAGAGGATTCCGACCATTTAACCGTGGGTGTGATTCTTGTATCAGGCTCTTCCTCGTCGTCTTCCTCTACTTTATATTTAAAGCCGAGGCATCCACCGGTAAAACCTGTCTGATAAATTGTATATTCGCCTGGCGCAATTGAGGCAATGGTACAAATAAATCCTTTATTACTTCCGACAACGTTCTCTGTTGAAACTACTCCATTTTCCGGGTCGGACTGTTTCTTGCTGTCAGTTACGCTAAACCATTTGAATTTGCGAGAGCCATCTGCGGCGCAGAAATAAATTCTAAAATCAGTGATAGGTTTTTTTACAACAACGTTAAAAGAAGTTGCTTTAACTCCGGATTGCGGACTACAAGTGGGATTAGACGCAGAGGGGTCTCCACTCATACGAGAATTTTCTGCAACATTGCCAAAGATGCCGGCTTCGGTGTTGTCGGAAAATTTGCCGGTTGCAACAATGTTGCCTTGGGCAGATGCATTGTGGTTGGCTTTAATTACAACTGCTGTTCCTTCCGTTTCAAGAAGGTCTCCGGCATGCAGTACATAGCCATCTGAATCAGCAGTACGAGTGCCTACTTTTACCACATATTCAACAGTGGATGTAGCTGCCGCGGCTCCAATAGCACAGAGAGCCATCGGCAGGACTGCGAGTAAAATTTTTCGCATAAAAAGTGTGGTTATGGTTAGAAAATAAGGAAATTTAGTGCATTGTTTGCCCCGCAATGATTAGGGGCTACATTTTGCGTTGCAAATATAATCATTAATATCTCCGTTTTGTAATCTTTTAACATAAATTAATATCAAGCAAACGGAGTAGCCCCGCTCAGTGCACTCATCAACAGAGTGTTTTGAGCGGGGCTATATTTGTCGATGCCTCAAGATGGGCTTGTTGCCGCAAAGAGGCGGTGGATGATATCAGACGTAACCGCGCAAGATGCCGCGTCCGGAGTTGCGCACAAAGAGGATTATCTCGTCGCGCTCTTTAGAGGCCGGCAATTCAGCTTCTATACGGTTGATGGCATCGGTGACGTTGAGTCCGGATAGATATAGATAACGATATATTTCCTGTATGTCGCGAATAGCCTCGTTGGTGAAGCCGCGACGACGAAGGCCGATAGAGTTGACACCTACGTAGGCAATGGGATCGCGTGCGGCCTTTACAAACGGGGGTATATCTTTATTGACCAATGCTCCGCCTTGCAGCATCACGTGCGAACCAATGTGGCAAAACTGATGAATGAGCGCACCACCGCCTAACACAGCAAAATCGTCGACCACGACTTCGCCGGCCATCTGCACGGCA
Organism: Duncaniella sp.; assembly: GCA_022511285.1. Classification (GTDB taxonomy): domain Bacteria; phylum Bacteroidota; class Bacteroidia; order Bacteroidales; family Muribaculaceae; genus Duncaniella. The sequence goes on along the minus strand of JAFLRW010000105.1, from coordinate 3,150 downwards.
TTGCTCATAATCACATTATTGCCCACCACGCAGTCGTGGGCCACGTGGCAGTAAGCCATAATGAGGCTATTGGAGCCCACGACGGTCTTTCCCTTAGAGGCAGTGCCGCGATGGATGGTGACACACTCGCGCAGCGTGGTGCCGTCGCCGATGATTGCCACGGTGTCTTCGCCACGAAACTTGAGGTCTTGCGGCGGACCGGACACTACCGCTCCGGGAAATATCTTGACATTCTTGCCTATGCGCGCACCATCCATAATGGTGGCGTTAGAGTAGATGTGAGAGCCTTCGCCTATCTCGACATTGCCGTGGATGGTGACAAAGGGCTCGATGACAACACTCGGATGAATCTTGGCATCCGGATGGATTGATGCTAATGGTTGGGTCATTACAATAGGTTACTTGTTCTTTATAATCTGAGCCATAAACTCACACTCGGTCACCACCTTGTCGCCCACGAAGGCGTAGCCCTTCATCACGGCGCATCCGCGACGCAATTCGGTCATGAATGACACGTGAAAGATGAGAGTGTCGCCGGGCACCACTTTCTGACGGAATTTAACGTTGTCAATCTTCATAAAGTAGGTGGAGTAGAGCTCGGGGTTTTCAACAGTAGAGAGCACTAAAAGGCCTCCGGTCTGAGCCATAGCTTCAATCTGGAGCACTCCGGGGAGCACAGGTTCTTGAGGGAAGTGGCCTTGGAAGAAGGGTTCGTCGTTGGTGATATTCTTGACTCCGACAATATAGTTTGTTCCCTTTTCAATGATTTTGTCGACCATCAGGAAGGGGTAGCGGTGAGGGAGGAGTTCGCGGATGCGGAGGTTATCCATCAAAGGCTCGCGATTGGGATTATAGACGGGAGCCTGCACATCCTGATGCTTGATAGCCTTGCGAATGCTCTTGGCGAGTTTGGTGTTGATAGAGTGGCCCGGACGGGTGGCAATGACTCGGCCTCGCAGGGGGCGCCCGATAAGGGCAAGGTCGCCGATGAGGTCAAGGAGCTTATGGCGCGCTGGCTCGTTTTCAAAGGTGAGGGGCTTATTGTTGACATATCCAAACTCGCCCACCTCCTTGCGTTCAACACCCATAAGGTCGGCCAAACGGTCGAGATCGGCCTGAAGCATCGGAGTGTCGTGAATCACGATGGCATTGTCGAGGTCGCCTCCCTTGATAAGATTATTCTTCACCAGGGGTTCAATCTCGCGCACGAATACAAATGTGCGGCAGGAGGCTATCTCGGAGGAATAATCTTCAAGATGCTCAAGTGTGGCAAATTGATTGTTGAGCACCTTGGAATTGAAATCAATCTTCACATCGACGCTGAAATCATCGTCGGGGAGCACAATAATGCTCGAACCGGTCTCGGGGTCAGAGACCTCGATGCGCTGGTGGACATAATAATAAGCCTTGTCAGCGTTCTGCTCGGCAAGCCCCACGGAGGCGATTGCCTCGACATAAGGAGCGGCGCTGCCGTCGAGGATAGGGAGCTCCGGGGCGTTTACCTCGATAAGGCAGTTGTCAATGCCGGCAGCATAGAGCGCCGAGAGGGCGTGTTCGACAGTAGATATGCGCACATCACCCTTTGCTATAACGGTGCCGCGATTGGTGTCGACAACATTTTCGGCGAGAGCATCAATCACGGGCTGGTCCTCGAGGTCCACGCGCTTAATCTTGTAGCCGTGACCGGCAGGAGCCGGAAGGAAACGGGCCGTAATCTCAAGCCCTGTATGGAGTCCCTTTCCTGAGAGGACAAACTCACCGTTTAGTGTAATTTGGTTCATATCTGTTGAGAGATTGTGATATTATTTCGTTTTAAGTTCTTTTTCGAGGGCCTTCAGCTGAGCCGCCATTGACGGGAGCCGCTTGACATAGACTAACGAGCGGGCATACTCACCCATCTCAACGGCAGGAGCCCCCATAATGCGTGCTCCGGGCTTTGTTGACTGACTGACGCCACTCTGTGCACCAATGAGAGTGCCGTCGCCTATCTCGATATGTCCAACGAATCCCACTTGCCCTCCTACCATACAGCCGCTGCCAATCTTCGTGGACCCTGCCACTCCGGCTTGAGCTGCCATTACGGTGTTGGAACCCACAGAGCAGTTGTGAGCTATCTGTATCAGATTGTCAAGCTTTGCTCCTGAGCAAATGCGGGTGGAGCCCATCATAGCGCGGTCAACCGTGGTGTTGGCTCCTATCTCCACGTCGTCTTCAATCACTACATTGCCGGTCTGAGGGATTTTTTCGTAGTGGCCGTCGACAGGAGCAAAACCAAACCCGTCGCTCCCCACCACAACACCCGAGTGGATGATACAGCGAGCACCTATCTCACAGCCGGCATAGACCTTAACACCGGGATTGAGCACAGTGCCGTCGCCAATAACACAACCATCGCCCACGAAGACCTGAGGATAGATTTTCACTCCGGCACCTAAACGGACTCCGGCGCCGATATATGCAAATGCACCGACATAAGCATCGGCAGGCACTTCAACTCCCTCTGCAATATATGAGGGTTGCTCTATGCCTCGCTTTTCCACCGCGGTCATCTTTGTGACCATATCCAGAATGTGTGCAATTGTGGCATAGGGGTCTTCGACACGTATCAAAGTGGCCTTGACAGGACGTTCAGGCTCGAAGTCGCGGCGCACCAGCACCACACTCGACTCGGTATCGTAAATAAAGTGAGTGTATTTCGGATTGGCAAGAAACGAGAGCGCACCGGGATGCCCCTCTTCAATCTTGGCAAATGTCCCGACAGTCACATCGGGATTACCAACCACCTCGCCGCCTATCATTGCCGCAAGCTGCTGAGCCGTTAGTTCCATTCTTGCTATATATTTTTTTAAGTTGTTCAGTTGAAATCAGGATACAATAATCCAATTTCATTGCAAAATTAAGCAAATTTCCCCAAATAGCCCAATCCGACACAAAAAATCCAGGGCAACCGCATCAAAATGTTTGCAATCGACACCGCAGATCAGTCTACACAGTAAGCGTCGAGTGGGTTGTAGTCGTCATCATCGTAGCCGGGGCGGCCGAAGGCTCCATCCCAGGCGGAGCGGCGCGGGAAGTGGAGTTCGTAGCGGTTGCGCTCGCGCTCAATGGCGAGCTGTCGCTGACGCTCGCGCTCGAGCGTCTCCTCGTCCT
>JAFLRW010000104.1 GCA_022511285.1 Duncaniella sp. | reverse complement strand
CTTACGCCTTCGTCACGCGTACCGTTTATCTTAAAGTCATAGTCAACATACTCATATCTGAGACCGGCAGTTAACGAGCACTTCCCGAATATGCGCGACCATGAGGCGAAAAGAGCGGCAGAGGTCTGCCGTGCGTCAGTAAGAGAAGAGGGGATATATTCCTCCACCTCAGGATTAAGCATTTGATAATCCAATGAGGTATGCGTATAACTGTCCTGTGTGCCAACCGAAAAATCTCCATTCCAAAGGGAGAAATTCAAGTATAGATTGCCTGCCCATAAGGTTGAATTCCGTTTATCGGTGGAATTGACATCGGGATTGGAGGCGTCGGGATATGTTGTATCAACGCTATTGTTTTGAACGGAGCTTTTGAGATCGCCGTCGAAGTGTAACCGGAACTTATCTGCAAGCGTGTTTTCATAATACAGCGAGACAAGGTGACTGTGAGCCTTGATTTGTTTTTCAATCTCATCTTGAATTGCCAGATTATCGTCAAACCATTCAGATCCGGTGTTTCTGAAATTTCCGCGCTCCGGGTTAAAGCGATAATAGGCACCGAACGACTGACTATTTTTGGCATAGTTAAAACCTGCCTTAACGCTGCCCACAGTTGCGGGATAGAGATTGGCCTGACTGCTTCCGACTATCGTTTCTTTCCCTTGATAGACAAGGGTGTTAGTGGTGGTTCCTTTTATCAGAGTATTATTATGGTTTATTGTCCCATTGGCAAAATACTCCCAATTGCCGGTGTTGTAACTTAATGAAAGAAAATCCACCACTGACCATTTGCGACGACACTCCAGTATGAATTGGTCTGTAACCGACAGTCCTTGAACAAAATTTCGTTTGGTTGATATCTTAATAACAGCGCCGGTGGTGCTTGAATATACCGCTCCGGGCGCCATTAGCAACTCTACCTTTTTGATATTGGAAGAAAGTAATTGTTGCAATTGCAGGTCGTCACGCATTGGGCGCCCGTCTATATAAATTTCAATATTGCTCTTGCCGATGACGCTTACGGCGTTGTCTTGCACCTGTATCATCGGAAGCTGGTTTAGTACGTCCAACGCATTCCCGATGTCTGCAAGGTTGGAACCTGAGATTGTAGAAACGAGCGTAGTCCCGACAAGTTTAGTGGCCGGTTGATTGGCGGTCACTACCACTTCTTGAAGTTGTAGGGTGAGACTGTCGGTTGTTTCTTGACCTTGGGCGAGGCTTACCATACACGGGTAAACAACGGTCAGAATAAAGAAAAGTATTTTAGCTTTCATACGAGTAAATTTTGGCACAAAATTACTCACGGACATGCCTTAATACCAAAATTACAGTCTGACAGCCATTGTCCTAATATACTGAATATTAATAGTATATGAATTTGATTTAAAAAAAAGTCTGACAGGGAAAGAATGGAGTTAGAAAACTGATAAAACTTCGGGATAGTAGGGGGTTACTTTCTCTTTAAGACGGGATTTCAAGCGGGATTTTCGTTTATAGATTATCTCGATTGATTCTCCAAGAAGAAGACTAATAGAGCGGGACGAAAGTCCGCTTGCGAGGTAAACCAAAAGTTGGTAATCCTCCGGTTTCAAATCAGGGTAAATATTTTTGACTTTCAAAAGAATATTATCCAGACAGTCATTGACTGTTTGCTCCATTTGGGCGAGAGAATCCGATTTGACGGCTTCTATTTCATTTTTAACTTTGTCAATAATAGCTTTTCGCTCAGCTTTGGTGCCTTGGGTTTCATAATATGTTTGGCATAATGAGTCAATGAGTGCAAACCTGTTTTCAAGGAGAGTGTGAAGTTTAGATTCAAGACGGATCACATCTCCTTGTGAGGCTTCAATCTGATTTTTAAAAGACGAAGCTTCAGCCATAAGAACATCATTTTTCAGGGTTTGCAACTTTAGTCTTTGACGCATCCAAACGATGACTCCTGCGGCAATGAACAATATTACTAAACCGAGAAATACCACTTGCTCGCGTCGAACGCGCTCTTTATACAGAAAGAATTCCTTTTCTTTCTGCAAGTAGAGTGCTGTAGCGAGTGCATCATTATCGTAAGAAGATTGATTTAAAGCCTTTAGGCGCAAGGCTTTATGATATTCATCAGTCTGATTGTGGTGTCCATAATAGTCAATGGCGATATTGACTATCGTATCGGTAGGAGCATAAATACGGTTGATAACCATTGCCTCGCTATACAGGAGAGCCCAGCGTGCTATTGTTGCTGAATCCTGAAGTTCGGAAACATCCAAACCGTTAAGTTTTGACAATGCTGCGGTTGGGTCAGAGTCCATAAGGCGCTGTGCCTCATCAAGAACACTCGGTTGAGAACTCGAATAGCCACATCCTGCAAGGATTGACAAGATAATTACATATAGCAGACCGCGCATAGTGCTTCAGTGTTGCGAATCAATTAAAAAGAAATCTAAAAACATTTTAGGTCGGGCAAAAATTTCCGGATGCATTCCGTGAAACGAGGCCATAGCAAAGCGAAAGAATGACCAATAGTGCGCAAACAACGCCTACGGAAGAGATAAAAATAAGCTTACGCTTCTTCATTTGGATTTACTATTTTTGGTAGTTGAATTTTATCCAATAAGGAGAGGAGATCTTTGTACATATCTTTTTGAGATATGTGGGCATTAGGATGTGGCATAGAGATGAAAGGGAAAATTATGTCTTTAATTCTATATGCGTATGCTTTCGCATACTTTGTAGACGTAGTTGGCAACTTCACCGGTTTTTCTCGGAATTTATGAAGGCTTTTGACAACAACTTTGCCACCGCATAGAATTATATCAGGTTCAATCTGATAAATAAAGTCCTCAATATCTTGTTGCCGTTCCGCAGTATGGTTTTCAAATAGAATCTTGTCATTGGTATGTTTGCCATCAGCGGACTTCTGCCAGTTATCGCTAATATTTATGATGGCCGCATGAACAAGACACTTTGTTCGCCCTTCCGCTGTTTTCAGTTTTATTGCTTCCTTATATGAAGTGGTAACATTGTCTGACTTGAAATTTTGAAGCAAGAAGACCCACATTGCAACATTGTTATATGTATTGCCACGTGAACCATCTTCGCTAATATGCTTAACGAGGTTAAATGTCTTGCGGCAAGGAGCCTCTTTGAGGATGACAAGCACACGGCGAATCTTGCCCTCTTGCATGTCAGCCACCCAGGTTTCCGGCTTTATTATTCCTTCTCTGTCGGTCATTTCAAAAGAGCAACAAGATTTTTTTCTTGAAAAATCCCATAGAGAGGTCATTTATAACCGACATGGCAATTATTTTTTCACGCTTTGTAATCAGAATATGATGCGGGCAAGGGAATCGCAGTTGAGATGTAGGTAGTCAGTGAATCCGGCCTCATAGTCATTGGCGCTTTGGGAGCCGAGGTGAGATTGGATGTTGGAAATTCGAGCCCGGATGTCGAGGAGTTTGTCTTGGACTGCCGCTTCGTCGTCGGCTATGAGGATTAGCTGTCGGGCGTGTTCTTCGCCAAGAGCATAGGCTTTTTTATCTTTAACGTGGGTGTTGGGCTTATATGTGCTGCTCCCTCCACAGGCCGTAAGCATAACGGCAGCCATTGTGACCGCAAAGAGAATGTGACGAAAGTGGAGTGGGGTGGTCATATTCGGTCGATTATACACTGTTCAACTTGTTCCATAAGCCAGCGTGGAGTAGATGTGGCTCCGCATATTCCGACAGTTTGAGCGTCGTTAATCATAGAGAGCCGGAAGTCGTCGGGGCGCGATAGGAGAAAGGTGTTGGGATTCGCGGCAAGACACTCACTGAATAGCACTTTACCGTTGCTGCTTTTAGCTCCTGCCACAAAGAGCACCACATCGTGGGCCAGCGCAAAGTCGCGCAGATGCTGCACTCTGTTGGCCACTTGGCGGCAGATGGTGTCGTGGTATGTGAATTCAACTCCAGGTGCTATGCGGGCATTAATTGCGGCAACCATCATAGCAAGACCCTGTAGCGACATTGTGGTCTGCGAATAGAGGGCTATGTTGCGGGTAAAGTCAATGCGGTCAAGCTGGTCAGTGTTTTCCACAACGATAGCCTCGCCGTTGGTCTGCCCGACGAGCCCGTTGACCTCGGCGTGGCCTGCTTTTCCGTAGATAACAATCTGTGGACGGGGCCCTGTGGCATCGTAGGTGGCTTTGATGCGTTGTTGCAGTCTCAGCACCACAGGGCAAGTGGCGTCAATAATTTCGATGCCCATCCGGCGTGCTTTGGCATAGGTGGCGGGAGGCTCTCCGTGGGCTCTCAGCAGGACTCTCGAGCCTTTGAGCCGGTCAAGGTCATTGTGGCAGATGGTGGTGAGACCTTTGCGCTCAAGGCGCTCTACCTCATCGGAATTGTGGACTATGTCGCCCAGACAGTAGAGAGGGGCGTCAGAGCGATCAAGCTCCTCCTCAGCTTTGTTGATGGCAGTCACCACTCCGTGACAGAAACCGGAACAGGCATCAATCTCAATATGCGGCTTCATTGTGGCGTGATATTGTTGTTTGATACAGGTCAAAGAGGATGGCGTCTTGCCGGTCGAGAGAAATCTCGGAGTTGTCGAACAGGATGGCGTCCGGAGCTTTGCGGAGAGGGCTTTCGCTGCGTGTCTCATCAATGTGATCGCGTTTACGGACATTGGCAAGCACTTCTTCATAGCTTATGGTCTCGCCTTTGGCTGTGAGCTCTTTGTATCTTCGTTCGGCGCGTTTGTCGGCCGAAGCGTTGACAAACAGTTTGAGTTCGGCATCGGGGAACACGGCAGTGCCGATGTCGCGACCATCCATCACAATGCCTTTCTCTCTACCAAGAGCTCGCTGCATATCGACAAGCGCACGGCGCACGGCGGCAATGGCCGCCACAAGCGAGACGCACTCTGACACTTGCAGCGAACGAATCTCTTTCTCGACCGGCTCACCGTTAAGGAGGGTAATCTGCGAGCCATCGGGCCGGATGGAGAAATCTATCCGTAGCCCCGGAAGAGATTTTACAATCGCATCGCTGTCGACTGTGGCAGGAGTGACAAGCCCGAGGCGTAGAGCGTGGAGAGTGACAGCCCGATACATCGCACCGGAGTCGATATATCGGTAACCTATTTTGGCGGCAAGACGGCGCGCCATTGTGCTTTTGCCCGACGAGGAGTAGCCGTCGATGGCTATGATGATTTTATCGTGTGAACTCATAAAGATTTGTTGAGATATTGACCATCAGAGTAGTGGCTCCGGAATGAGGCTGCGCGAAAGCCACTCCAAGAGCAAAATTACGCACATTTAAGCCTAACGATGCTGAAAATCCGGAGAGGAAACTGCGCTTGTAGGCCGACATATCTGTGCGCGTCTTATAGTTATATCCTAACCCTATACGAAACTTATCGGTGGGGACGAACTCTGCGCCGAATATGAGATGACGAAACAAATTGCCGCCAAAGTTGTCTTTGAGTTCAGGGTCGGCGCTCTCGGTGCCATCGCCGGAGTGATAATACGGGAGGTGCCATTTAGTGAGATTCCAGGCGGTGATAGAAAAGACTATAGGAAGAGAGCCGAAGGACTTTGAGGCGCCCAAGCGCACATCAACGGGGAGGCGGTCATACTTCTCATTAAATCGTTTCACCTGTCCTCCGAGGTTGGCCACCATTGCCGAGAAAGAGAAATCGGCGTCAGGATTATAGTAATTGACCCCAAGATCGGCGGCTACGGCAAATGCATTGTATTCATCAAATGAGGAGTAGACAAACTTCACCGAGCCTCCGCCGCGCCAGCGGTCAGAGATATCGTGGGCGTATGTGCCGGAGAATACCATCTCCTTAGGCGAGAATTCGCCCGTCAGCACACCGTTGACATCCGCACCCTTTATAGCACCGTAGCCGTAATACTGCACTCCGGCCGCCCAAGCCCCGTGGTCGCCAGCACCGCGGCCGAATTTAACTCCGGCAAAATTGCTGTCGCCGATATAGCGCATATAGTTAACTCCGAGCTGCATCTCTACCTCAGGTCCGAGCAGACCGGGATTGCGGTCGGCGGCATTGACATCATCACTGATATTAGAGATGTTAATCCCTCCAAGGCCGTAGGCAAGAGTTGACGAGGGGATATTGAGAAACGAGTATGCCGCCTCGCCATCCTGCGCCCGCAGGCAGGGAAGCACGGCGAGCAAGATTATAGCGAGTAACGAAAATCGGAGTCTGATGCTCATTTTTGCTGCGTAAGATTATTTAATTATAACGGACGCAGCCCCACATTTATTATCCAATCATTTCTTCTTTGGCTGGATGTTCAGTCGATATTGGAGAGAGAAGAGTATGTAGCGCGGGAGGGCGTTGGTGTAGCTGACAGTGCGGCCGGTGGCGCTGACGGCATAATTGTAGTTGGATAGCTGATG
>JAFLRW010000103.1 GCA_022511285.1 Duncaniella sp. | reverse complement strand
TCTTTTATGTCTAAACGAATCTCACTCATATTCACAATCTTATTATCAGTCTGCCTTTCAGTAGGGGCACAAATCTACACTCCTGTAAAATGGAAGGGGGAGATGAAGATGACGGGAGCCGATAATGGTGAAATAGTCCTTTCAGCCACTATTGAACCCGGATGGCATCTATATGCTTCTGATTTCCCCGCGGGTCAGGGCCCTCAACCGTTGGAGATTGACTTTGAGATTCAAGGTGTGAAGCTTGAGGGAAAGCCGGTTCAGTCGGTGGCCCCGGTCAGGCAGATGGATGAGATTTTTGAAATGGAGTTGTCGTGGTGGACTCAGGAGGTGACTTTCCGTCAGAAATTTACAGCTGTAGAACCGGCTTTCGCCATCACCGCTAATCTCCGATTCGGAGCTTGCAATGACCAGAACTGCATTCCACCCTCGCGGGAGAGTTTTGATTTCAAAGGAACCGCCAAACTGAAGCCGGAGCCGAAAGCTGATGACTCGGCACAGCTACAAACGGAGACTCCTGTCGAGGCTGTGGATACAATAACTGAAACTGCTGATACGGTTGCAGCTCCCATCCTTTCTGAGGATAGCGCTATGCCTGACCTATGGGCTCCGGTGGATTATGACGGGAGTGATCCGGCCACAGATATAGCCGGACGCTCACTGCTGTATATATTCATAACATGCTTCCTTGGCGGACTTGTGGCACTTTTCACTCCATGTGTATGGCCGATGATTCCGATGACAGTGAGCTTCTTCCTTAAAAAGGGGAAAGACAGGACCCGCTCGATAGCAGATGCCTGCATATATGGAGTCTCTATTATTGTTATTTATGTAGCTCTCGGGCTTATCATCACCGGCATATTCGGAGCTTCGTCGCTCAATGCGCTATCTACTTCGGCTGTGTGCAATCTTATATTCTTTGCCTTGCTTGTGGTGTTTGCAATCTCATTTTTCGGAGCTTTTGAAATAACGCTTCCATCCTCGTGGGCCAATCGTATGGATGCCACTGCAGAGCGCACCACCGGGCTCCTGTCCATATTCTTTATGGCATTCACCCTCACATTAGTGTCGTTCTCGTGCACAGGTCCCATTATTGGAACTCTTCTTGTTGAGGCAGCATCTATGGGTAATATTTGGGGCCCGGCAATAGGCATGTTGGGATTCTCAACCGCACTTGCGTTGCCATTTATGCTCTTTGCAATGTTCCCGACAATGTTGCAGAGCGCTCCCCGTTCAGGCGGTTGGATGAACACTCTCAAAGTGGTGCTCGGCTTTATCGAACTGGCTCTTTCTCTGAAGTTTCTTTCTGTGGCCGATCTTGCCTACGGATGGCATATTCTTGACCGCGAGGCTTTCTTGGCGATATGGATTGTAATTTTCCTCCTGCTTGGGCTATATCTGTTGGGTCGGTTTAACTTTGCTCACTATGGTGATGCTGAGCCCTCGATAGGAGTGACTCGCTTCTTCCTTGCACTTGCTTCACTGTCGTTTACGGTATATCTTCTCCCGGGGCTATGGGGAGCACCGCTTAAAGGCGTGAGTGCCTTTGTCCCGCCGTTGTTTACTCAAGACTTTAACCTCTATGGCAACTCGTTCTATGAGTATGACGACTATGAGGAAGGTATGCGTATCGGTCGCGAAGAGGGGAAGCCAATCTTGATAGATTTTTCAGGCTACGGCTGTGTCAACTGTCGCAAGATGGAGGGCGCTGTGCTCGATAATGATAATGTCAAGGCTATGATTGCCGACAATTTTGTAGTAATCAAACTGATGGTTGATGAGAAAAAGCAGCTTCCCGAGCCTATGGAAGTAATTGAAAACGGCAAGCGAGTGCGCCTCACAACATACGGTGACCGTTGGAGTTATTTGCAGCGCTATAAATTTAATGCTAATGCTCAGCCCTACTATGTGATACTCGATGCCGATGGCCGACTCCTCTCCGGCCCCTTCTCTTACGATGAAAACATCCCGCGATTCACAGAATTTCTTGAAAAAGGGATTCGCAAGTAAGAGCCCCCAGGTCTAATTCCGCTTAATCAGGGGTTTGATATATGGAATAATGGTTTTTTAAGGTAGGACGTCCAATGTTCAAGAAAAAATATTAGAAGCGTCTTGTTTTGTTCTTTCATAGATATGAAGGTCTGCCATTGGTAATCATTGAGGCTGTGTCTTACGGATTACCAATTGTATCCTATGATTGTTCGTTGAATATATACAATTCTTATTTAGTTATTATCGTATAATTCAAATTCTGATCTTTCCGGAAGAAGGTGGTTAAAAGCAGATTGAAGTCTAAATTTCAGTTCTTCAAAATTTTTGATGATGGAGCTGTCGTTCAGACATATCATCCGATTCGTAGGAGACATTATTTCCTGTTCAATGTTGCCAATGAATCGGTCTGAAATGTCAAAATAGACACTATCTTTTAAGACATTGTATGGGTGAAATCTTCCGGAACATAACTGCCAATAGCGGAAAATATATTGATTGACATCTGTCATGGAACGGAATCGAGTGTGGGAAGTTTGAGTTAATTTCGAGTTACACTTCTTCCAAACCTCATTATAAGTGGACTTTAGATAAGAATGAGCAAAATGAGCATCCAGAAATCCTGGGAATAGGTACCAAGGTAGTAATGAAATGGTCCGTAGTAAATGTTTCCCATATTTAAAATTAAGCCATTTCCAAACATTATTCGATAAAACGGAATGTTTATTAAAGTTGGCATTAATTAGTCGGAGGCTATTGTGTACGATATTGCTAAACAAAACGTTTCCATTGAGGTCTTGAATATTAAGGACTGCCATATCACAAGGCAAACCGTTCTTATTGAAAAACCTCTCGGGTTCAACATTATTAATCAGAAATATGTCATCATTGAAAAACACAAACTGTTCCTCAAGCTCTTGAATTCGATGCAAATTTAGCTCGATAGGGTTTGCGCTGAACGTTGGAAGATATTCAGCAGGGATATAATCGCTATGTTTTACCCAATTAAGTTTTGGATGATTAGTGTTGAGCCAAGAAGGGATGTGTCCGCAAGTGATAAAATGGATTCTATTTACCCAGGGAGCAAATTTTTCTACACCGCGAAACCAATATCTAAGTAAGTCCCAATCTCGATATCTGCTCTCGTCTTTATCAGAAGAAGTGTCAGAGTCTTTACAGTATTTAGCAAACTCCTTTTTCCAATCAGGATCGTTGCCATCTACCCAGATCATTACAAAATCTATTTTCGGAGCATTAGCCATATTAATCAAAATTTAGCTTGCTAATAATTGTTTTGGCAAAGATACAACATTATTAGGATTTCGGCAAATGGTCAAGCGTTTGAGGCGCTTGAGAGGATGGGTAATACTTTAGAATTTTGAGGTGAGGGTTGTGGCGGGGGTGTGGGAGGTGATGCGGGGGGCATATTGGCTTTGGGCGGTGGCTATGCCTGACGTGAAGGTGCCGGCAGAGTTGACGTGGAGAGTGTAGGAGAGTTTGTAGATGCCTTTTGGGAGGCGGTCAATGAAAAGCCGTGTCTCTGAATTGCGGTTCTCGCGATAAAAACAGATTCCTTCACTCCATACCGGGGCCGGCAGCTGTTCTGTGGGTTCGAAGCAAGCTGCCCGGCAGTCGGTGACAATGACATAGTCCATTGTTTCGGCTGCCCGGAGAGTTAATGTGACGGTCACTTTGTCGCCGGGATGAAGCGTTGTGGCTTCGTTGACTGACTCGATGGTTCCGTCGGCGAGTGTGCGGCTGAGACTCTTTTCAATAGATAATTCCGGACAGGCGCTCCCTTTGATTTGTGAGAGGGGTAGGGTGTAGATGGAGTAAACAGCCCCTGATGCGGGAGTGTGACCGGCGCGTGAGACATATAGAGCGGTCTGGCCGGTGGGTATAGCCATTGACAGTTCGCCTGTCAGGCGTGAGGCGGTGCTGACAGTCTGCTCGGTGTTGTTAATCATTATGGTGGCGTCACCTGCCGGCACTAACCATCGTGAGGATGAGGTGAGGAAGGTGGCAATGACGTCGGTTGTCGTGGCTGAGTCACCCCAGTTCTGCATAGATTTTTGCCTTGTGAGCCATTGTCTAATGCCGTCGATGGCTGACGAGTGAGGGTCAACTGCCAAATATGCCCGCATTATCATTGACGTGGCGGCTATAGCGTCGGAGGATAGCGATGGGAAGAAGGTGCCGAGCTCGGGAGTGGTCCGGGCATATTCAGCAATGGAGGCGAGGATTGCTCCGGCTGTGCGGGTGTAGTTGTGGTTGTTTAATATTATGGCATAGCGAGCCTTATCGGTGAGCGATGATTTTTTCCAATCAGCTGTGATGTGAGATAGGGCTGCGTCAACCAATTGAGATGCAGGCGTGCCGATGCCAAGAGAGCGATAGAGATCGTGAAGCATCACGTAGTGTGTGAAATCGCTATGAGGGTGACGTGTATAGATATTCAGCTCGCGACGGGTGTCGGCATCCAGAGCTTCGGCAAGCATAGAACGCAGCTTTTTGTCGACGGGGAGCATTCCGAGTTCGGCAAGACGGCCACAGAGGCCAAGCACCTGCGACGAAGCCCATTCCGAAGTGCGTGGATATTGGGCACACCAGCTCCAGCCGTCTCCCTGCCAGAGATTGTAGAGCGTGTTTAGAGCCGAGGAGATGACAGAGTTGACGGTTTTAGAATCAAGAAGCAAGGCGAGGCGCGACATTCGTTCAGTGTCAGAGTCGGCGTCAGACATCCAGGGGGTGGCTGCAAGGAGCACGTTGCGCAGCTCTGCGTTGCGTTCAAGCATAGATGTGAGTATAGCGCCGTCGCGGTCAGACGCGCTCCACTCTGCCATAGCCTCGGCAATGGCGGGATTAGCAGCGAGGAGACCGCGGGCCATGGCAGCACTAAACAGCGAGCGCGCAGCCTCGGGAGCCGTTGTGGCTTCATTATCGAGCAATCCGGGAAGAGCTGTGACGACATACCACACCGGGTTCAGGCATAGTTGCAGCTCGCGTCGCCCATCGGCAGGAATTGCAGGGATGTTGAGAGTTATCGAAGCGGAATCAGGGGCTATGCAGAACGGCAGACTTTCTATCACCGGAGTGGATGATGGAAGAATGGGGATTAGCATCTGTTCGCCATCGGTCCACCCCTCGGCACTCACTTTCACGCGATAGCCTGTAAACGCACCACAAGACGGAGCGGTGAGATGAATGCCGACAGTGTCAGTGGCGCCGGCCTGTACAGTCACTGTTTTGCGGAGAGCCGTTGTGGCTAAGCCATCAGAGGGATTAAAAAGCTCAACAAGGACATCGGCAGTGATGGTCGAATCAGTGGCATTCATCACTAAAGCCGGAATTTGCACACGGTCGCCGAAACGGATGAAGCGTGGAGCGTTAGGCTTGACCATAAGCGGTTTAGATGCGATGACATCAAGCGAATAAAGGGCGGTGAGGAGCGAGTCGGTCCAAGCTACGGCACGAAATCCCCACGTGGTGTTGGCATCGGGCAGTGTAAACTGCAGGGCCAAAGAGCCATCGGCTTCGGAGGTGAGGTCAGGTCGGAAAAATGCCAATGGGGTTTCGGAATCACGGTATGCAAACTCTCGATTAGGCTCGTCTCCGGCTTCGGTAGGTTCAGCTTCGCCGGCATCGGCATTGACAGCCTCTGCCAAATCATCGGCCATCGCCATTCCGCCAGCCATCATTTTAGTTTGGGCCGATGCGTATGAGCGGGTAGCCATCATTGGGGCGGAGTCTAATGCGATTTCCTCCTCAATCATTACCTCGTCAGAGGCATCTCTCTTAAGCATTGCCATATTGCGGTAGACATGCCTGTTGCCGAAAGATGACCATCCGCGGCCATAGGAATTGAATTGCAGCGAGACTTCAGGCGGACACTCCTTATACTTGGCGTAAGGTGCAGGGCGACCTATGGAAGTGCGGCTGCTAAGCATTGGTCTGTTCCAGTTCCAGTTGAGCTGTCGGCCGGAGAGTGGTGAGAATGTCCAGACGGAAGAGGTCAAGGCATCAAGTGCCGTGTTATACATATCGGCAATGACAGCAGCCTCGCGACCGCGGCCAGAGAGGTCGGTCACACGCAGACGCCATATTTCCTGCCCTCCGGGCACTACGCGGTCTCTTATAGTCTCCGCCGAGAGGCGTATTCCTTTTTTCAATTTCGGTCGTGTCAACCTTACCGTAGTCTGTGTGGAGCGATATAGGCCGGTGGCAGCCACACTCATCACAGCGCTTTCCACGCCCTCCGGGAGCGATACGGCGATGTGGCCCAGCCCGGCGCCGACCTTGTGCCAACGGCGATAAAGAAGTCGGGTCCCGTCAGAGACTGTGACAAGCAGATGAGTGGGGCAGTCGGTGGCATACAGCCAGGTTGAAGTGGAGTCAGAGTCGAATGTTATCT
>JAFLRW010000102.1 GCA_022511285.1 Duncaniella sp. | reverse complement strand
CCGTTGGCCTAAGTCGGAGGCTAACAATGTTGAGCCGCGGCGCGGCTCTGCAACTACTTAAAATTGCGCAAATTTAAAGTCTGATTTTAAATTAGTGCAAATTTATGACCTATATTAATCGTCAGATTGGCGGCTTAATCGCCTAATTATCAGTCAAATCGCTCCTGAAGCATAATCCTTTCCGCCACAAAAAGTGAGTTATACCGTGCGAAAGTTGAAAAAACACAACTTTCGCACGGTATAACGCTATTTCTGCTCTTTGAAACGGAGTTTCGGGGGGAGTTATTTTGCTTCCCAGCCGAGGGCGGAGGCGCCGAGCACTGCGGCATCAGCCTCCTTGAGTTCGGAGATGAGCACCTTCACTTTGCCCTTGAACATTGGCATCATATTCTTCTCCATCGACTCCTTAAGCGGTTTGAGCAGCAGGTCGCCGCTCTTAGCAAGACCGCCGAAGAGGATTATGGCCTCGGGCGAAGAGAAGACGGTGAAGTCGGCAAATGCCTCGCCAAGGATATTGCCGGTGTATTCAAATATCTCCTTGGCCAACTTGTCGCCCCCCACGGCGGCATCATACACGTCTTTCGATGTAATCTGCTCCACGGGGAGGTCACGAAGCACCGAGGGGTCGGTGCGCGTCTCGAGAAACTCGCGGGCAGTGCGCGCCACTCCGGTGGCCGAGCAGTAGGCCTCGAGGCATCCCGTGCGACCGCATCCGCAGAGGCGCCCGTTGTTGCGCTTCATTATCACGTGACCAAGCTCGCCGGCAAAGCCATCGTGGCCGTAGACCATCTGGCCGTTGATTACTATTCCCGAGCCCACGCCGGTGCCGAGGGTTATCATGATAAAGTTCTTCATGCCGCGGGCGGCGCCGTAGGTCATCTCGCCGATAGCGGCGGCATTGGCATCGTTGGTGATGGCCACCGGGATGCCAAACTTCTCGCTCACCATCCGTGCAAGGGGTAGGGGAGTGGGCCAGGGGATGTTGACGAGCTTTTCAATCATGCCGGTGTAATAGTTGGCATTAGGAGCCCCTATGCCTATGCCGGCCACCTTGCCGACAGCATCGTTCTGCTCCATAAGCTGAGTGATACCCTGATGGAGCTCGTCGATAAAATCCCCCACATTGTTATGTTTCAGCGTCTTAATCGACGAACTGGCTATCACAGCTCCGCGGGCGTCAACTATTCCGAATACGGTATTGGTGCCGCCGATGTCTACTCCTACTACGTATGGTTTCATAATGTTTTTCCGGTTTTAAAAATTGTTTGGATGATCTGTTTCCACAAAGATACGCATTTTTGCGTTTACTGCATCACATTTTGTGCGCTTATTGAAGCGTTTATGGGCAGACTCCCTGATTTTTAACATCTCTTTCTTGCTTTGCACTCTCAAATTTATTAACTTTGTCAGTCTGAATCTACTTAAGATTAATTTTTCACTCAATCATAATTGCATTTATGAAGAAATTATTACTCACTCTGCTCGCCGTATCAAGCGTTATGTGTGGTTCAGCGCGTCTCAAAGCGCCCTCACTGCTTCCTGCCGAGCGCAGAGCGCAGAGCTCAACGTTTGTTCTGCCACTCCAATCCATCACATCTCCGGCCAAATCGCCCGAGGGTCCGCAGAAAGCCTCAGGCACACTCAACTACACACTGGCCGGCGAGCCTTACAGCGCCACCACTTTCAATAATATTTCTGCCGGCTATCAGGTGGCGATGGCATTTGAAATCTCAAAGGATGTGGCCACTGCTTTTGCCGGAAACACCATTGATGCCGTCACCTTCTACAGCGGCGTCAACGAAACTTCCGGAAACAACAATGTGACTTTATACACAGCGTTCGTGACCAACGACCTCGGCAAGGCGATTGAGCCGTTAAGCACCAAGGGGGGCATGGCGTCGCGCACGGCGTTTGCCAACAACAAAATCACACTCGACACTCCCGTCACAATCGAGGCCGACACCAAATACTATGTCGGCGTCTATGCCTCCATCAAGGCAACCACCGACTATGTGCTCGTGTTTGACTACCTTGACTACCCTGCCGGACAGGACCAGGGCGGCTGGGCCGGTATACGCACTTCGGCCTCCGGCGAGTGGACTTGGATAAACGCCACCGCCGACCTTGGCAACTTCTGCCTCGGCTGCACAATCTCCGGCAACAACCTTCCCGAGAATATGGCATTCATCTCCGACATGGAGACCGACCTCTCGGCCTATGCCGGCTCCCCCTTCGAAGTGGCCTTCCTGATGCAAAGCAAGTGTGCCAACGACATCACATCCATCGAATTTGCCTACAAGGTGGGCAACGAGCCTGAGGTCACCAAGACCGCCACACTCACCGCTCCGCTGGCCTACGACAAGCAAGCCGTGGTGGTGATTGACGACGCCGTGTGCACCACCCCCTCTGTCAACGAAACCCCCGTCACCGTGAGAATCACCAAGGTGAACGACAGTGACAACCTCGCTCCCGAGAGCAACGCCTCGCGCTCCGGTGAAATCCTCATCATCCCGGAGGGAAAAGGCTTCACCCGCAACGCCGTAGTCGAGGAGGGCACCTCTATCTGGTGTCAGTATTGCCCCTACGGCATCATAGCCTTTGACCGCCTCAAAACAATGTATCCCGACGGCGACCTCGGCCTCGTGGCTGTCCACACAAAATTCGGCAACTCCGACCCGATGACAACTGCCTCCTATCAGAACTTCATCAACTACTATATCTCGGCCTTCCCAACCGCTTGGCTCAACCGTTACTACGACTTCAGCCTCGGATGGAATCAGGCTGCTGAAGAGATTGCCGATTATTTTGAATTCCTCAAATCACAGCCTTCACCCGTGGGTATCGACATGACCTGCGAGTGGACCAACGACAACAAAACCCTCACCTTCAAGGTCAACGAAGAGTTTTCTTTTGACTATCCGGAAGGCTCACCCTACCGCCTCTCGTTTGCCATCACCGAAGACAATGTGGGCCCCTACAATCAGGTGAACGCCCTCAGCGGCAACCAATCCGCCCTTGACGGCTGGGGCCAGAAGCCCAACCCCGCGAGCACTATGTTTGACGACGTGGCCCGCTATCTCGACACCTATGCCGGAATAAATGGCAGTGTGCCCGCCGTCATCGAGGCCGGAAAATCTTATGAATATGTCCACAACATGACCGTTCCCACCACCATCACCAACAAGGCCAACGTCAACGCCCTCTGCTATGTGCTCGACACCCGCACCGGTGTGATTCACAACGTTGCCACCGTAAAGGCCGCCGATATTACCGGCCTGAACGAGGATAGCGGCCTGACCGACGTCATTGCCGACACTGAGGCTCCCGTTGAATACTTCAACCTCCAGGGCATCCGTGTGGCTAATCCCGAAGGGGGCGTATTTATTCGCCGCCAGGGCAACGCCGTCACCAAAGTGATCCGATAATCCCCCACTCGCTGTGACGACATTACTGCCGCAGCGGTGGTGTCGTTACAGCACTCCTCACTCATACACAAATAATCTTTTTTAACCCTAAATCTATAATGAAGAAATTTATCACCACCCTTCTCGGCGTGGCACTCTGCGCCGGAGCGGCCTCAGCGTTTCCCATCGCTGAGAAGCTCAACCGCGGAGTCATAGCCGTGAAAGCCCCCACCGGCACATTCATCTCGTGGCGCTCGCTCACAGCCGACGATCCCTCAATGACCTTCGACGTGTATCGCGACGGCACAAAGGTCAACGAGACCCCCATCGTGGCCGGCACCAACTTTGCCGACTCTAAAGGCACGGTGTCATCCAAGTATGTAATCAAAGCCTCCGTCAACGGCACCGTAGTGGAAACCACACCCGAGGTGGGAGTTGAGGCCGATGTGTATCGCCGCATCACCCTCGACCGCCCCGCTGCAAGCGGCACCACCAGCTGGCGCCCCAACGATATGAGCGTGGGCGATGTGGATGGCGACGGACAGTATGAACTCTTCGTGAAGTGGGACCCCTCCAACTCTCACGACAACTCTGAGTCGGGCCGCACCGGCAATGTCTACATCGACTGCTACACCCTCACCGGCCAGAAGCTCTGGCGTGTGGACCTCGGACAAAACATCCGCGCCGGCGCCCACTACACCCAGTTTATGGTCTATGACTTCGACGGCGACGGCAAGGCTGAAATGATATGCAAGACAGCCCCCGGCACCAAAGACGGCACAGGCAAATATGTGATTATGGGCTCGGACGACCCAACGACCTCCTATGTCAACTCAAAAGGCCACGTAATCACAGGCCCGGAATATCTCACAGTGTTCAACGGCCAGACCGGCGCCGAAATCAACACCGTGGCCTACAATCCTCCCCGCACAGCTCACGAACAGACTAAGTCAGACTGGGGCGACGATTACGGCGGCCGCTCGGAGCGCTATCTTGCAGGCGTGGCATATCTCGACGGCCAGCACCCCTCGGCCGTGTTCTGCCGCGGATACTACACCCATTCTTATCTTTGGGCCGTTGACTTCGACGGCTCCAAGCTCAACACCCGTTGGCTCCACGCATCGACCACCAAGGGGCAGGGTGCTTACGGCGAAGGCGCCCACTCGCTCACCGTAGGTGACTGCGACGGCGACGGATATGACGAAATCGTCTACGGCTCTGCCGCCATTGACCACGACGGCTCGCTCCTCTACCGCACCGGTGCAGGCCACGGCGACGCCCTCCACCTCGGCGACTTCGACCCCGACCGCGAGGGCCTCGAAGTGTTTATGGTGCACGAGGAGACAGGCTCTTCCTATAAATATGACGCCGAGTGCCGCGACGCTAAGACAGGCAAAATCCTTTGGAGCGTGAAGCAGAGCGGCAACGACATTGGCCGCGGCCTCGTGGCCGACCTCTCGCCCAACTGGCGCGGCCATGAAATGTGGCCCGGCACATACTATGACAACGGCACTAAGACCAACGCCACATTCGACTGCAAAGGCAATCTCCTTGTCAACAAACGCGGCTCCACCAACTTCCGCATCTACTGGGACGGCGACCTGCTCGACGAGCTCTTCGACGGATGCTATGACAGCAGCACAGGCAAGGCTGCACCCGTGGTGGAGAAGCGCAATGCCGCTCTCACATCGTCGTCGACACTGATGAACTTCAGCAAATACAACGCTCAAAGCTGTAACACCACCAAAGGCACTCCCTGTCTGCAGGCCGACATCCTCGGCGACTGGCGCGAGGAACTCATCCTCTGGGACTACAACAACCCCGCCGATGTAATGCTCTTCACCACCACCATCGAGACCGGCTACCGTGTGCCCTGCCTCATGGAAGACCACAACTATCGTCTGGCCATCGCTTGGCAGAACACCGCCTACAACCAGCCCCCTCACCTGAGCTACAACCTGCACGCCACATCCGCCAACGACCCCGAAATCAAGGTGACCGAAGGCTCCCTGTCGCAGACCGTCGAGCTCGGCAAGCCCATTGCCACCATCAAGGGCACCTGGGATAAGGCAAGCTCTATCGCAGCATTCAAGCTCCCGAAGGGTGTCACCTTCACATCCGACGCTACCACATTCACAATCTCAGGAACTCCCGAGGCTGCAGGCATCTACAAATATCAGATCTACCTCTATGTGACCAATGGCCAGCCATTCGTGTTTGAAGGCACATTAACCGTGGTTGAGGCCACCAACCTCACACGCGTGGCATACTATCCCCTCGATGAGGTTGGTGCTACCGTTGAAAACAAGGTGTATGGCGAAGCAACCGTCCACGGCAACCCCGTGGCCGCCAACAGCAGTATGTATATCGGCGGTACGAGCGTAGCGTTCAACGGCACCACCGACTATCTCACCCAAGCAGCCTACGACAAGGTGCAGGTGGGCGGAGCCGACTTCACAATCGAAATGCTCCTCAAGTCAACCGACGATGCCGCCTACATCTTCCACAAGGGCTCCATCTCGGCTGACCACGGCCCCGGCGCCACCGGCAACTGGATTGGCCTCGAATATAAAGATGGCAAGCTGAAATTTGCCATCGACGACGACGACGTCAAGAGCGAAGCCACAGCCGAAGGCACATCATATTTCGACGGCCAGTGGCACCACATCGTGCTCGTGCGCGAAGGAGCCACCAAGACCGTGAAGATGTATGCTGACGGACAGCTCATCGCAGAGTCGGCCGACGGCACAGGCCCCATCCTCGACAACAACGAAGACATCGTCATCGGCAACGTCAACTACAACTTCAACAACTTCTTTGAAGGCTCGCTCGACGAAGTCAGCATCTACACCGGCGCTATGACCGCCGCCAATGTGGCTGATCGCTTCTATGACTACACGAACTCGGGCCTCCTCGACGTAGAGACCAATCCCGACCTTGTCAAAGTGCTCACCCTCTACGATGCCACCACCGGCATCGAGGTGGCCCACGGCGTTGGCGAGACCTCAAACGTAACTAACGGCGTAGCCCCCGGCATCTACATCCTCGTGATTCAGCAGGGCACCACACGCTACGTCTCCAAGAT
>JAFLRW010000101.1 GCA_022511285.1 Duncaniella sp. | reverse complement strand
TAATTGCTGATGCGGTGGTCGCCACCGGTGCGGATAAGGAGGTCCGGATCAGGCATTGAGGTCGTGGCAAGATATTGCTCAAAATCGGCGTCGGATGTCATCTGATCCGGGGTTTTGCGTCCGGCCGCCACATCCTCGGCAAAGAGCCGAGCGGCACGAATCAACTCCCAGCGCGAAGAGTAGCTGAGGGCTAATGTGAGTTGCAAGCCTGTGCAGTGTGCGGTGTCGGCTATACAGTTCTCAAGGCGCCGGCGGGCTTCGGAAGGGAGGCGAGAGATGTCGCCTATCATATCAAGGCGCACATTGTTCTTGATAAGGTCAGGGGTCTCACGCTCGATGGCCATCACTATGAGATGCATCAGTGCCTCGACTTCAGCGGCCGGGCGATTCCAGTTTTCGGTGGAGAAGGTATATAGAGTAAGATATCCAATGCCGAGTTCAGAGGCAATTTCTGTGATTCGGCGCACAGTGTTGACCCCCTCGGCATGACCGAGGCTGCGGTCAAGACCGCGGGCGCGCGCCCAACGTCCGTTGCCGTCCATGATGACGGCCACGTGGCGAGGCAGGCGTGTGAGGTCTATATCTTGTGTTGTCATATATATCGGTCTTGCTGTAATCTGTAATATTATGAGGGCGGTTTTTAGTCTTGACGGTTGCAAGCCACACATCGACGCCCGAACTCGTAGCTCAAACTCAGGGTTATGCCGGAGGTCCAGTCGGTGTTCTTAAGAAATGAACTTTGAATCAGATATGGGTCGTCGAGCGCGGGGGAATCAATCTTGTCGCTGAACACCTTTGTCATCGTGAACTCCAATGCCAGATTAAGTCGATGCTTCAGCTTGTATTTTATGCCGACACTCATCGGGAGGATTAGCCCGAAGGCTGTGTTGCCGTCTGACGTGGCCACCCCGCCTCCGATTCCCACGGCCAGATAGGGGGTGAAGCGCTTCAGCTGCTTATAGCTCTCTCCGATACCATAGTTGAAGAAGTTAAATTCGCCACGGGCGCTTAAATGGTAGAATGTTGATGAGAAGTCGGCCACATTGCCTCCCGGCAGAGCGTTTTGCATATCAGCGCTCGAGCCGCTTAGGGTGCTGACGCCAGCCACGGCACGCACCGCCAGCCGGGTGTTGGCAAGGTAGCGTAGCGCCACATTGCAGTCCACCCCCGGATGACTGAACATAAAGCTATCGTTGACGTCGCCAAGATAACCGGACATCCCTATGCCGGCCCCGAGGTCAAATTTATATTCCTCAGTCTGCGCCACGGTCTGTGTCGCTGCCGGCATCGGAGCAAGCAGCGCAAAGGCAGCAATAAGCAGGAGAGATATGTGGCGCGCTATTGACATTGGGGCGTGTGTGGGGGAGGTTTAGTAGATTGGCTTGAAGGTGAACTTGTTGATGACGCCGCGGCGCACTGTGGCTACAGTGGTGCCATTTATCTCACGACCTCCGAATAGGTAGATGTAGGGACACTCCCACTCGGTGACCGGCGCTGAAACCCTTGACTGCGGAGCGGCATCAGGGGCCACCCTCAGAGTGCGCTCTACCACCAATGCCTGAGCGCCGTCAACACGAGGCATCCAGTCGGGGAGCTGCAGAGAGGTGGCAGCCACACGCCAGGTGATGCCGAAGTCATTTGAGACATAGACAGTGTCATTGGCCGCGACGGCGCCATCCTCAACCTTCAATCGGCCTCCGAGCGCTATTATAGAGGCTTGTTCGGTGACACGCCAGGTGCTGGGGCTAATGCGAACGGTGTTGTAAGGGAAGATAGCCATGCCGGAGATGGCAGGCGGCGGGGTGTTGCTCAGACGGCCCCATACTTTGCCGTCGAAAGCCCAAGCCTCGCCTGTGGGATGGCCGGCGGCATCAATGCCCCCGAGCAAGATTGCTGTGGGGGTGATGTTCCATTTTCCGGAGAAAAGGATGAGATTGCTGGTGCCGCTCACCGGACATCCTTCAGGGACAGCTACTTCCGTAGTGGCCGGGAAGGTGAGGTGAGTCCATTGAGTTCCGTCGTTGCGGACGCCGAGCACCATTGACTCGTATCCGCCGTAAATGTAATCCATAGTCACATCCAGGGCAGTCCACTCGATTCCGTCGAGCGAACTGTAGAGGGTTCCGTCGGCGTCGAGACAATAGAGCTCAGAGTCAGTGGCTGTAATGCTTTCAATCTGTGTTCCCTCGGGGAGACTGACGGCCGAAACGGTGTGAGTCATCGTATAGGGATCGGTGATAACAGCCATTGAATATTGAGTGCCGTCAGTGGTGAAGGTGTGGGCCTGACCGTTGAACATCACTGTCTTTTGGCCTGTGATGCTGCTGAGCGAACTTGGCAGAGGCCGCGAGGCTTCGCTGTCCCACACCAAAGTGTCGGGGGCCGACTTGTGGACGTTGACTCTCACGGAATAGGTGCGTTTAGCCTGGCCGTTGAACGACACTATCTCCATCCTTACCGGGCCATTGGAGAAGTTGATTGAGTCATTGGGGCTGTCGACAAGGTTGACCGTGGTGTCGCGATCGGTGCCGAGCAGGCGATAGGTGATATTGCAAGCCGATGCGCTCTCTGTGCCCACCTTGACACACAACTTGGATATCTTCGTGCCCACGGGTAGGGAGTCGGCATTATATATTTCAGCATCAACGAGATTGATGGCAAAATATATCGAGTCAAGACGTGAGAGCACACTGTCATTACGCTGAAGAGAGAAGGATGACACCTCGCAGTTGTTATTGTTCACCGAGGTGCCGCCAACGGATATTTCCTCGTTGCAGGCAGCTACAATGCCTGCAACGAGCAGGGCCACAAGCAGATATAATGGTAGAAATCTGTTCATAATGTGATAGGTGAGGGCACGGCACACGCCACCCCATAAGTTTTCAAGTTGCAAAGTTAACAACTATTTTATCAAAATTCTCAGAATAAAGGTAAAAAAAACCTAAGAATCAAGAATGAGCAGAGGAATTAAAGGCGGCCCTCATCGGCATAGGAGTAGGAATTGGTGCGGGCTATGATGACGTGGTCAAAGAGTCGGATATCGAGCATCGTGGCGCCATCTTTGATGCGTTTGGTCAGGTTGTCGTCTTGTGTGGATGGAGTGGGATTGCCCGACGGATGATTGTGGACAAGAATTATCCCCTCGGCCAAACAGTCAAGAGCTCGCTTGAGAATCAGTTTTATGTCAACTAAAGTGGCAGCTGTGCCGCCCTGCGATACGCAGCGCTTGAATGTGACACGGTTGGAGCGCGAGAGCATCAACACCCAAAATTCTTCATATTCAAGCGGGGCGAGCAGGGGCGACATCAAGTGTACGACGTCTTTGCTTGAGCGAATCTGAGGGTCGTCGCGAAGCGCAGCCTGGAGGCTGTTGCGGCGGCCAAGTTCGAAGGCAGCAGCGAGGCTCACGGCTTTGGCCGGCCCAACGCCTTTGTATTTGCTCATCAGCTCGTTCATAGATAGGCGGGCAAGGTTGTCCACCCGTCCGCCGCAGTCAAGCAATATTGAGCGTGCCATATCGACGACCGACATCCCGGGCAGTCCGCCGCCAAAGATGATGGCCACCAATTCAGCATCGCTCAGTGCGCGAATGCCTTGAGTGAGGGCCTTTTCGCGAGGCTTGTCGTCTTCGCCGAGATTGCGTATGGGGATGGAGCTCGGTTTCATTTTCCTCGTCGCATTTCAATTTCTTGGTTGATATCACGCCCCCGGCGGAGTATTATCTTGGTGAACCACGCCCGCAGGAATCCTGTGCCGTAGCCTGCTATCTGAATCACACTTGCCGGCACGGCCAGCAGTGCAATGCGCAGAGAGCGTGTTAAGGCAAGGGCAGTGATGAATATGGCTGCGAGATAGATGCCTATGGGGAGGAGCCACCACGGTGAGAGAAGAATGCCGAGTGCCACCAACACGATGCCGGCCACCACGGCAAGAGCCGGCAGGGTGTGGACGAGTTTCAGCGAGCCGGGGTAGAGGAGGCGCAGGGTGATGCGCGACATCCCGAAGACGTGGACCTGACGGAAAAACTTGGCAAAGTCCACGCGCCGTTTGTGATAGACAAATGCCGGGCGCACCAATCCTATTTCAAATCCGGCCTCGCGGATGCGTGTGCTCATATCTATGTCTTCGGAAAACATTTCGCGGAAGCCGCCCACACGGTTGTAGACGCTGCGGCGGAAGCCCATATTGAATGTCCTTGGCACGAATTTCTCCATGCTCACCTTGCCGCCACGGATGCCTCCGGTGGTGAGCAGCGAGGTCATAGCATAGTTAATGGCCTTTTGAGTTGGAGAGAAGGAGGGGTGGGCTGAATCCGGACCGCCAAAGCAGTCGAGCTGAGGATTGGCGTCGAGCTCGCGGCCGAGGATTTCAAAATAGCGTGGCGGGATGACACAGTCGCTGTCAAAAAATATCAACCACTCCCCGCGCGCACGTTCCATCCCGTAGTTGCGGGCTATGGAGCGCCCTTCGTTCTCCTTATAATAATAATGTGAATCAACGTCAGGATAGGCCTCGACAATGGCGCCGCAGGGGGATGTGGAGCCATCCTCTACCACAATGATTTCAAAGTCCTTTGAAGTCTGGGCTTGAAGGCTCTCCATAAGTTCGCTCACCTCGTCAATGCGGTTGTAGACGGGGACTATGACTGAAAAACGGGGGGATTTTGTAGTGGTTTCCATTGCGGGAGTGTCAGCTCATACGGTTCTTATAATCGGAGTAATCAAACTGTCGCAGATACTCGCACTCTCCATTCCGGCGGCAGAGCACCATCGAGGGGTGTTGAATCCCGTTGAACATTGTGGTCTTGACGGTGGTGTAGTGGTTCATATCTTCGAGGGTGAGGCGTTGTCCGGGCACCAGGGGGGTTGGGAATGTCCAAAAGCCTACATAGTCACCGCTAAGGCAGGAATTGCCACCAAGGCGGTATGACGGGAGTCCCGGCGCGTCGGGCACACTCTCTGTTATGGCGGGCTTGTAGGGCATCTCGAGGCAATCAGGCATGTGGCAGGCAAATGAAGCATCTATAATTGCTGTCTTAATATCCTGATTTTCAACTATGTCTAACACGGTGGTCAGCAAATCGCCCGTGCGCCACGTCCAGGCGCTCCCCGGCTCCATCACCACTTTTAGCCACGGATATCGCTCCTTGAAATTGCGCAGCAGAGTCGTTAGATGGTCGGTATCATACCCCTCGCGCGTCATCAGATGACCGCCCCCCATATTTACCCATTTAATTTGTGGCAGAAATTGCCCGAATTGACTCTCGAAGGCTTCAAGCACGCACTCGAGATCATATGACGAACTTTCACACAGAGCATGGAAGTGGAGCCCCTCTATTCCTTCGGGCAGTGACCCTCCAAGCTGCTCGGCAGTGACCCCGAAACGCGAACCAGGCAGGGCGGGATTGTAGATTTCAGTCTCAATTACCGAGCATTGCGGATTCACCCTCAGTCCCGGCGACACTCCGGCAGCCAGGGCCTTATTGCCGTATAACCGCCACTGAGATAGTGAGTTGAATGTGATATGAGTGGCGCGACTGAGAAATTCGTCGATGGTCTGAGGAGTGTAGACAGGGCAATAGACGTGGGCCTCGCCCCCCAACTCCTCGTTGCCGAGGCGCAACTCGTTGAGCGAGCTTGCCGTGAAGTCGCGGTTATATTCGCGGATGATTGGAAACGTGCGCCACAGGGCATTGGCTTTGAACGCCATAATGATATTGACTCCGGCGTTGCGCTCCACCTCGGTGATGAGGGACAGATTGCGGCGCAAGCGGTCTTCATATATTATATATGTGGGAGTGGGGATATCTGTTACATTCATAGAATGGCAAATTTGGCATATTTGAACAGAAGGGTTCTCTCGTCCACGTCATCGTTTTCAAATCGGACTATCATACGCGGCCCGATGCCATCGTTCATCACGTTAACAACCTGTCCGGTGCCGAAGCGGGGATGATGGATGCGAGTGCCGCTATTGACATCCTGAGGTTGGTGTGTGACGAAATTGCCGTCAGCCTTAGCTGTGGCTGATGTGGTGGGCTCCGGTGTGGATGAGTGGCGCAGCGTGCCGAGCGACACGGCTGACCCTGCCATAGAGGGGGGCACTGAATATATCCTCGGCTTGGACGGGCTTTCAGTGCGAGACGGCACTGTGTAATTTGAAACGCCGTTAAGATAGCGCCCGTCTATCTCCTTGAGAAAAGGGGAGATGGTGGTATTCATCATAGTGCCGTTGCGGAAACGCGTGGTGGCGTAGCTCATCTGGCAGAAGTTGCGGGCACGCGTGATAGCCACATACAGCAGACGCCGCTCCTCTTCCACTCCGGCTATGGAGTCGGACGACATTAGCGAAGGGAAAAGGCCGTCTTCTACTCCGACAATGAAGACATTGTTAAACTCCAATCCTTTGGCTGAGTGAGCGGTCATTAGCGTGACGCGGTCGTCTGAGCCGGAGTCGTCTGAGTCCTGGTCGGTGGCAAGCGAGACGGTGTTGAGATAGGCCACCATATTGTTGGCCGTCTGGCCCTCCTCGCGCGCCATTTCCACAAAAGCGCGCACACTGTTCATCAACTCATTGATGTTTTCGCTCTTAGAGATGTTTTCAGGTGTGCGGTCGTAGGCAAACTGTTCTAAGAGTTTTGTGTCCTTGATAATGGTATAGGCAAGTTCAATTGGAAATACTTAAAAACACTAGATGATTTAGATTATACAATAGTTGTAACAAATCCACTTGGGTGTATAGGTGATCTCAAGTTGGTAGAAGATAGAAAAAGTTATATGG
>JAFLRW010000100.1 GCA_022511285.1 Duncaniella sp. | reverse complement strand
GAGCAGTTGAGTTGGCATTCAGAATTGCAGCCGTTCATAAGTCGCCGCTTACTATCATCCATTCTTACATTGACCCTGCTTTCACGTCGCGGTCGGCAATGCAGCTCACAGACTCACTGACGTTCGACCCCTCAGTTGAGGCATCGGATGTAGTAGAGCGAATTGAGGAAGGGAAGTCGGTGTGCGATATAGCGATGAAGCAGATGGAGAAATTTGCGGCCGATGTGCGTGAGAAGATTAAGAACGGAGTGCTTCCGGCTGTAAAATTCTCCACATCGGTAGTTGAGGGTTTGCCGGAAGAAGTGGTGAGCGAGTTTGCCGAGACGCATAAGGCTATGCTTATTGTGATGGGCACACGTGGCGCAGGGTCGCGTGATCGCGAGCTGCTTGGAAGTGTCACCGCCGAGGTGCTTGACGCCTGCAAGGCCCCCGTGCTCACAGTCACCCCCGACCTTCACACGGATTCGCTTGACTCGCTGAGACGCGTGCTTTTCTTTGTTTCCCCAACTCAGAGTGACATTCTTGCATTGGATGCATTGTATAGGATGTTTAATTCCGTGTCAGTGGAAGTCACACTTGTGCGTCTGCCGCGCGGTCGGTTCTCATCATCTGCTCCCGACGCTATGGCCAATCTCCTGGCGTATTGCAAAGACAACTATCCTGCCTTCAGATTTGAAGTATCCCCCTTGGAGTTTGACAATCCGGTGGATGATTTCAATCGCATATCCGGAGCTCACCCTGCTGACCTTATAGCAATGGGCACAAAACATAAAAACATCTTCTCGCGTCTCTTCAATCCCACTTGGGCCCACCGGCTTCTTTTCCATGCCAATATCCCCTTGATGTCCATCCCTGTGCAGTAATTAGATGCATGCCAAGGAAATGTGGCAAAAAATCACTACCTTTGTGGCCGTAAAATAACTCAACACCGATTTGATTATGACTGACAAGCGATACAATCTCCGAGGGGTTTCCGCCTCTAAGGAAGATGTGCACAATGCTATTAAAAATGTTGACAAGGGTATCTTCCCGCGTGCGTTCTGTAAAATTATTCCTGATATTCTTGGGGGCGACCCTGAGTGGTGTAATATAATGCACGCCGACGGAGCCGGCACCAAATCGTCGCTTGCCTATGCATATTGGCGTGAGACCGGTGACTTGAGTGTGTGGCGCGGCATAGCTCAGGATGCATTGGTGATGAACACTGACGACCTCCTTTGTGTTGGAGCCACTGACAATATTCTGGTGTCGTCAACTATCGGACGCAACAAGAATCTCATCCCCGGAGAGGTAATTTCGGCCATCATCAACGGCACGGAGGAGTTACTCGAAACGCTCCGCTCTATGGGTGTCGGCATCTATTCTACCGGCGGTGAAACTGCTGACGTGGGCGACCTTGTGCGCACCATCATAGTTGACTCTACGGTGACCTGCCGTATGCGCCGTGCTGATGTGATTGACAATGCCAATATCAAGGCAGGCGATGTGATTGTGGGTTTGGCATCATTTGGCAAAGCCACCTATGAGACTGTCTATAACGGCGGAATGGGGAGCAATGGACTCACGTCGGCCCGACATGACGTGTTTGCAAAATATCTTGCCGAGAAGTATCCCGAGACATTTGATGCTGCTGTGCCTGCCGACTTGGTTTATTCCGGATCCTGCCGCCTCACAGATCCTGTTGAAGGCACTCCACTCACAGCCGGACAGCTTGTCTTGTCGCCCACACGCACCTATGCGCCTGTTATCAAACGGTTGCTCACCGAAATGCGCCCGGCCATAGATGGTATGGTCCATTGCACCGGCGGGGCTCAAACTAAGGTGCTCCATTTCGTGGAGGGAAAGCATATTATCAAGGATAATATGTTCCCCGTTCCTCCGCTCTTCGACCTCATCCGTCGACAGAGTGACACGCCGTGGGAGGAAATGTATAAAGTATTTAATATGGGGCATCGTATGGAGATTTACGTCGAACCTCGCTATGCCAACGATGTTATTGCATTGTCAGAGAGCTTTGGCATAGAGGCTCGTGTGATTGGCCGTGTTGAGGATGCACCGGTAAATCGCCTTACTATCTCAACTGCCGACGGTGTGTTTGAGTATTGATTCACCCAATGATCCCTAATCCCATTAACAGCTATTCTATTATGAAAAAGAAACTTATCCCTATAGCTCTTATTATTGCCCTCTTTGGCGCATCCACCACTTCTTGTTTAGGAAGCTTTTCTCTGTCCCATAAGTTGTTGAGCTGGAATCAGCAGGTGGGAGATAAGATTGTCAATGAATTGGTGTTCATTGGTCTATGCATTCTTCCGGTCTACGAAGTGTCTCTTCTGGCAGATGTCATAGTGCTCAATTCCATTGAGTTTTGGAGCGGCGATAACCCTATGGCCAAAGGGAAAAAGATAATCGACGGTGAGGATGGACGCTATTTGGTGGAGTGTGATGGCAAGGGTTACACCATTACATCTCAGACCGATGGCCGCTCAATGCGTCTTGATTTTGACGCTGTCGCTTCATCGTGGTCAGTGGCTCTTGAAGATGGCTCATCTTATGAGCTTATGACATTTGTCGATGCCAATCACGTGTCGATGCCCGCAGCTGACGGGTCGCGCGTCATTGTGCCTGTTGATGAGGCCGGCCTGATGGCTTATCGTGCCTCTGTTCCTTTTGAGCTAATGGCTGCAAAATAAGGCTTATCTCCACTTCCCGGGCCTTAAACCGGGTCAACGTCTTGATAGATGACCGCACCTGACAGCAAACGTCGTGCGGTCATCTCTATTTTAAGTTGTCTTAGTATCTCCTTGACTTTTGATATCGAAGCAGTAGTCTCAACCTTGAGCATTATGCGGCGGATATAATAGTTCTGCACACGAGCCACAACAGGCTCCTCCGGACCGTTGACACGATTGCCTAATTGAGTGCGAAGTCCGGCAGCCATAGCGTTGGCTATGCTCTCGGCAGCAGCAGGCTCCTTATGCTTGATGTATATATAAATTATTCTCACAAACGGAGGATAGGCGTAACGTTCCCTCTCGGCCAGCTCTGCGTTATAATATCCGAAATAGTCGTGGGTCAGAAGGTATGGAAATATCGGGTGAGCCGGGGAATAGGTTTGTATTGACACCACACCATCGCCATTTTTGCGTCCGGCGCGTCCGGCCACCTGCTCAATCATATTAAACGCCCTCTCTGTTGAGCGGAAGTCGGGAAAGTTG
The DNA here is from genome assembly GCA_022511285.1 of Duncaniella sp. Classification (GTDB taxonomy): domain Bacteria; phylum Bacteroidota; class Bacteroidia; order Bacteroidales; family Muribaculaceae; genus Duncaniella. The sequence goes on along the minus strand of JAFLRW010000100.1, from coordinate 3,578 downwards.
ATGATGCTGTCGGCATTGACCACGCTCACCACGCTGACATTTCCGAAGTCCAATCCTTTCGTCACCATCTGCGTCCCGACAAGTATCTTTGATTTTCCTTCTGAAAAATCGCGGATAATGTTATCGTACCCCTCTTTGTTGCGTGTGGTGTCTAAATCCATCCTGGCTATAGGTGTGCCGGGAAAAGCCTGCTCTACCTCTTCTTCAATACGTTCGGTGCCATAGCCGAGCACCTCTATTGACGGTTCCTTGCAGGCCGGGCAAACAGACGGGACCTCATATGGTGTGCCGCAATAGTGGCATACAAGCCGGTCAAACCGTCGGTGATATGTCAGCGAGACGTCACATTGTTTGCATTTAGGCACATATCCACACTGCTTGCATCGCGCCACCGGGGCATACCCTCTGCGATTAAGAAACAGGATGGCTTGGTGTCCCTGCTCAAGTGCACTGTTTACAAGCCGCCGTGTTGTGAGCGAAAAAATGCCGTCAACCTGCCCCTTCTTGCGCGCTTCGGTCATATCAATGAGTTCCATCTGCGGCAGTGCGACTCCGGAATAGCGTTCAGTTAGCTCTACAAGGCCGAAACGCCCGCTGAGCCCTTTCCAGTAGGTCTCGATGGCGGGTGTTGCACTCCCGAGCAGGGTTTTGGCCCCGTGCATCGATGCAAGCACTATTGCTGCATCGCGTCCATTGTAGCGCGGGGCGGGGTCTTGTTGTTTGTATGACGGCTCATGTTCTTCATCGACAATCACCAGTCCCAATCGGGCAAAAGGGAGGAAAACTGCCGAGCGTGCTCCGATAACCACACAGGGGCTCGAATCTCTTAGCAAACGTTTCCAGATTTCTACACGTTCGTTGTCGGAGAACTTTGAGTGATAAATTATCACCTTGTCTCCAAACACTCGCTGAAGCCTTAAGGTGAGTTGAGTGGTGAGGGCTATCTCGGGCACTAAGAAAAGAGCTTGTTTGCCTAACCGTAAGGCCGCATCAATAAGATGAATGTAAATTTCTGTTTTTCCACTCGAAGTCACACCGCGCAGCAGGCACACACTCTTTTCCAGCCAGGCTCGATGAATATCGGCTAATGCACGGCTTTGAGCATCGGATAGAGTGGGGAGGATGCCAGATCCTTTGCTGGAGTAGCTAAATCGGTTCACCTCGCGATGATACACCTCTACAAGACCCTTTGCGGCAAGAGCAGCAACAGCCGCTGTCGTGGCACCGCTGCGCTCCAGCAGTTCATCGCGTGTCACCTCGAGCGGTGTGTTGACTGACTGCTTCAGGAATCCTGACAGTTCAATCAGTGTCATCAATACAGCCTCACGGCTCGACCCCTTCCGCACAGCTTCGTAAGCCCGCCGCAACGCCTCACTGTCTGCTCGAGGAATGGCCATACGCACATATGTCTCTCGGCGGGCGTGATAGCGTTCCACAAGATTCTCTGCTATCATTACCGCTCCTTTGCCGAGCAGGGCATTGACCGTCGTACCCACGGTGGCTATTCCCGACAGTCGAGACAATTTTTCAAGAGTAATTTTTTTCTCACCACATTCGAGCAGGGCATTCAAAACGGCAAGCTCTTTGTCGGTGAGGCGAGAATTGTCATCCTGTTCATATCCTTTCACAGGAGATATATAAGTTTCACTTTCAATCTTCAACCCCGAAGGCATCGCCGCGCGATACACCTCGCCGGGCGAACAGAGGTAATAGTCGGCAATCCATTCCCAGAATTTTAATTGCGGATGACGCACCACCGGCCCATCGTCTATAAGCATTGAGATACGCTTGACCTCATAATCCTGAGGGCCGATGGGGGTCAGATTAGTCACAATTCCGGTGTAGCTCTTTCTCCTTCCGAACGGCACGATGACACGATGCCCCACACGTATAGCACTCTCCATTTCAGCGGGAATACTATATGTAAATGTCCCATAAATAGGCACAGGAACTAACACCTCAGCATACATAATACTACAATAGACTGTTTCTGTTGGAGCAATTTTCCAAAATCAGTGTAAAAATAAGAAAAATCTCTCAAACGGTAAAAAATCCGATTGATTAATTTCACGGCAGCTTTTCAGTTTGAAAATTAATAGCTACCTTTGCACTACAGAGCATTGACATTATGGCAGCAGGATGGTCGTGTCGCTTGCCGATGGCTCCCCGGGGCCGGAGCGGCAAGAGGACAGTCCGGGCAACACAGAGCACCATACTCTCTAACAGTGAGCTGTCGGCGACGGCAGAGTAGCGTGACAGAAAATAACCGCCCGTAACAGGGTAAGGGTGAAAAGGCGGGGTAAGAGCCCACCGGGTGCTGTGGCGACACAGTATGCCGCACGTCTTATGGGTTGCAAGGCCAAGTATACCGGCAGGCGTCTTCCTCTTCGGAGTGATTGACGCAATGGGCTGCTCGTCCATTGCCGGGGGGTAGGCTGCTCGAGTGCCGAGCCTGTAAGGGCAAGGCGCCACATAGATAAATGACCGCGACCGTCGCAATAACCTATCAGCTTGCCTGGCAGAAGTGTTGCGTCGACATAACCCGGCTTATAGTCCTGCTGCTCTTTTATATAATTCGCCTCCGAAACTCTTATGCCGAGAGTAGCGGGGGCGAATTGTTTTCAGGCTGTTAGTGGGTGTCGATGCGGAATATCACGGGCCGTGTCCCATCGGGACAGGATGTGATGATTACCCCCTTCTCGCCGGGATTGTCAGGGCAGTGAGCCGCAGCTTCAACAGCAAGTTTGATGCTTTCCCAGGCCAAAGGGCAGAATCCTTCCGGGCATCCGGCCGACAGGTTGAATTGCTCGCCCGGAGTGAAGAGGCTGCAAGCCCCACGTTCTGGGTCGTCAAGATAGAGGCTTTGCAAATCCTCATAACACTCTCGCCTAATCACTGTGGCATGGCCTTTTATCCCGACAGTCCCCCTGACATTATTGCCTCGGGCCGAGAACGAGTCGAGCGCAATAGATCCGGCAGCAAGAGCTGCTATCTTACAGAATCTTCGTCTATCCATGTTATAGTATGAAACTTTCTGCAAAGTTAATCATTCTGCAGTGTCTTCGAAAAGGGTGGGGAGGTTGACGAGGAATACGTCGGGTGAATTGAGTTCAGCTCTGTGGGTTATCAAATCAGTAAGCAGTATTTCGCCTATCACATAGTTGGTGCTGTCGGCGAGATAGCGCTCGTGGATTTTTTTAAATGGGAGGATGTCGGTCACCGGTGTATGAGTATAGCGAATGTAGACTTTCATACGAAGATCGGTAGTGTATGCAGGCCGCCCCGAATAGCTCATCTTTTTGTATTCATATTTATAGCCGTGGATGCGTGCCATGACATCGGATAGGATTGACGAAGCTGTGGGTAGGGAGCCGGCACCCTTGCCAAACATAAACTGGCGGTCATAGCACTCTCCGCGAATCACTATGCCGTTATATTCGTCGTCAACGCTATAGATATATCTCGACGGAGCGACAAACTCCGGCATCACGAACATAGTAAACTTGTCTTCAGAGATTTTCACCACCTGTGCCACTAACTTTATCTTCTTGCGCTTCTCTTTAGCATAGTTTATATCG
>JAFLRW010000010.1 GCA_022511285.1 Duncaniella sp. | reverse complement strand
CAACTCTTTCCGTTGGCGCTACGATGGATGTGGCTTTCAAGGCCGGAAGCGTTTTCAGCTTCAACCCCGATGTCACCTTAGCTTGGACGCCGGCTCAAATATTCGGCATTGAGTTGAAAGCCACAGGCGGCTCCTCACTCAACAGCATCTCCTCGCTCTACAGTGGCGTCACCCGATGGCTCAACCCCACGATGGCCTACGAACGCTCTCACGTGCCTTACGATTTCCAAGGCCGCATCACCTTCGGGCCGCTCGTCAACACATCTATCGAACTCTTTGGCGGCTATGCCCGCGCCAACGACTGGCTGATGCCGGTTGACTGGCACCTGATGAGCCCCGGTGGAGCGCTATTTGAGAGCCTCGACGTGAAGGGCTATCGTTTCGGCGCTGCCATTGGATATGACGACGGCCGCCTTCTTTGCGCTAAGGTGAGATGGACCACAGCTCCCTCCGGTCAGTACAAGGCTTTCTATGAGTGGCGCGACCGCGCCCGCAATGTGATTGAGGCCGACGTCAGAGTGCGACCCGTCAAAAAGTTGAGCATCAATGCAGGCTTTGAAATGCGCAACGGCAGGGCCATGTATGCCTATGGCGACTCTCCGGAGCTGACCAACAGGCTCTATATCTACCCGCCGAAGCGTGTATCCCTCGGCACCGTCGCCAATCTGCGTCTCGGGGCTTCTTATGAGTGCTCGCGCAGCCTGGCGTTTTTCGCCGAAGCTGAAAACTTACTCTCTCGCTATTGGCGCGAAATCGGGCCGCGACCCGCTCAGGGAGTCACTGCTCTCGTCGGGGCGAGCTATAAGTTTTGAGTGAGCCGATGCTCACCGGCAGCCTCACCCATAAGCAATCCGGTATAAGCCGCCACATAGCTGTGAGTATGCTCCATCGCCAGTCTATGACACTGATGCGGCGCTTCCTGCTCAAGGCCTGCACTATTCGCGGTGCGGCATAGTCGACGGTCATTGCCATAGGATAGCGATTGGTGGAGTCAAGCAGCGCTGTGTGGATAAATCCGGGACGGATGTCGCTAAACCGTATATCAAGCCCCTGGATATGCGACAGCTGCTCGAGGGCTGTGAGATACCTCTGCTGATAGGCCTTCGATGCCGAATACGAAGCCATATTGCCTATCCCCTTGGTGCCCGCCACGGATGTCACAGCCGCAATATGCCCCTGTCCCGAACGCTCATCTCGAAAATACCGATAAGCCGCCGCTATCATCCGCGTATATCCTGTCACATTGGTCTCCACTGTAGCCACATCCGCCTCTGAGACAAGCTCATCGTTGGCATAGCCCGTACCGGCCACGTGGAAATAGACATCCATCCCGCCGAGCTTCTCTATAAGCTCACGCAGCGACTCGGATGCTTCGGGCGAGGTGATATCTATTCCGTGACACACCACTCTGTCGGGATACTGCTCGGCAAGCAGCTGCAATGCCTTGACATTTCGCCCGGCCACACCTATCCTACACCCTTTGAGCGCCAGGCGCTCTGCCACGGCTCGCCCGATGCCCGACGTGGCCCCCATTATCACAATTCTCTTGTTCATAGTCCTTTAACTGTCATTTTATGCAAAGATAATCCCTTTTGCATAATCCCGCAAACAAATCCCCGCAAATCCCCTGCCCTCCACAAATTATCGCATTATTATTATTTTTAAAACAACAGATTATCCAACAATATAATCACCGTTCCGTTTTTTTCTGTATCTTTGTCAAATATTACATTTTTCAATGGAAGAAAGCGAATTTGACATACGCAACCGGGCCGTCAGCGACAAGGAGTATGAGCGCGCTCTGCGTCCGCTATATTTCGACTCATTCAGCGGGCAGGAGAAGATTGTAGACAATCTGAAAGTATTCGTCCAGGCGGCCAAGATGCGCGGTGAGGCGCTTGACCACCTGCTGCTGGCCGGCCCTCCGGGTCTTGGGAAGACCACTCTTGCCAACATCGTGGCCAACGAACTCGGAGTCAACCTAAAGGTCACATCCGGACCGGTGCTCGACAAACCGGGCGACCTTGCCGGCATTCTCACTTCGCTCGAGAAAAACGATGTGCTCTTCATTGATGAAATTCATCGCCTGAGCCGTGTGGTGGAAGAATATCTTTACTCGGCAATGGAGGACTATCGCATTGATATTATGATCGACAAGGGGCCGGGCGCGCGGTCGGTGCAACTCTCGCTTGCGCCGTTCACTCTCGTTGGGGCCACTACCCGCTCCGGAATGCTGACAGCCCCCATGCGGGCGCGTTTCGGCATCAACTGCAACCTCGAACACTATAACCACGCCACTCTTGAGAGGATTTTGGCCCGTTCGGCCGCTCTGCTGGGCGTAAAAATGTCGGCCGAGGCCGGCCACGAGATTGCTATGCGTTCCAGAGGCACCCCCCGTATTGCCAACAAGCTGCTCCGTCGTGTCCGCGACTTTGCTCAGGTTAAGGGCTCGGGAGATATTGATGTTGAAATAGCCCGTTTCTCGCTCGAAGCGCTTAATATTGACCGCCACGGCCTTGACCAGTTAGACCATAAACTGCTCCTAACCATCATCAACAAGTTTGGCGGCGGACCCGTCGGGCTCTCAACCATAGCCACTGCCATTGGCGAGGAACCTGACACTATCGAGGAGGTGTGCGAGCCGTTTCTCATCATGGAGGGGTTCATTAACCGCACTCCTCGCGGGCGCGAAGTCACGCCCCTGGCCTACTCTCACCTCAAAGTCTCTCCCCCGTTAATCCGGGAGGGCCTGTTTGACTCCGATTCACTATAATTCTCCTTTTCTTCTTATGTCAGGAATAAAAAGCCTGTTCAAGGACACTGCTATCTACGGACTCAGCTCTATGATAGGCCGTTTCCTCAATTGGGGGCTTGTGCCATTCTACACCCGTGTGTTTGCCGAGGGCGAGTATGGAGAGGTCACTTACATTTATGCATTTGTGGCCATTGCTATCATTCTACTCACCTACGGCATGGAGACCGGCTTCTTCCGTTTTGCCAACCACGAGCGATACAATGACCCGATGGAGGTCTACTCTACGGGCCTCATCTCTCTCGCCGTCAGCTCTACACTCTTTATGGCGGTGGCTTTGGGATGCATCACTCCGGTGGCCGAGTTGCTCCACTGTCCAGACCACCCCTCGTTTGCGGCGATGATGATAGTGGCTGTGGCGCTCGATGCTTTCACGGCCTTGCCGTTCAGCTTCTTGCGCTACGCTAAACGCCCCTTCAGATTCGCCACTCTTAAGCTCGTCAACATTGGTGTCAACATAGGGCTGAATCTCTTCTTCATCTGTCTATGCCCCTGGATATGGCTCCACAATCCCGGATGGATAGCGTGGTTCTACAATCCCGATTTCGGCATTGGCTACATCTTCTTAGCCAACCTCATTGCCTCGCTGCTCAACCTCATCCTGCTTTCCCCGGAGCTCTCAGGCTTTCGCTGGCGCTTTTCAGCCACTCTATGGCGCGAGATTATATCCTATTCTGCCCCGCTTTTGGTGCTCGGCGTGGCCGGAATCCTCAACCAGACTCTCGGCACCCTGCTCTTCCCCTACCTCTACCCCGACCCCGCGGAGGCTATGACACAAGTGGGCATCTACAATGCCAACACCAAGATTGCCATCGTGTTGGTAATGTTCATCCAGGCCTTCCGATTCGCCTATGAACCCGCCATCTTTGCGCGCGCCAAGGAGCACGGCACCGAGAAGTTGCAGAGCTATCGCGACGCGATGCGATGGTTTGTCATCTTCGCCATGTTCATCTTCTTGGTCGTGATGTTCTATCTTGACCTGCTTCGGTTTATCATCGCCACAGACTATCAAATAGGACTGCGCGTAGTGCCGATTGTAATGATTGGCGAAGTCTTTTTCGGTGTCTTCTTCAACCTCTCGCTCTGGTATAAGCTCACTGACCGCACGGCGTGGGGCATGTGGCTCACCCTGTGCGGACTATGCATAACCATAGCCCTTAACGTTGCCTTGGTGCCATCTTTGGGATATATGGGATGTGCCTATGCCATGATGGCCTGCTATGGTGCTATGATGGTGGCAAGCTGGGTGGCCGGACAGCACTTCTACCCCGTAGACTATCATCTGCGCACTCTCGCATTCTATTTCTTCGGAGCCTTGATTCTTTGGGGCATAGGCTCTGCCATCTCTCTCCACAACCAATGGCTCACAATGCTCCTGCGCACCCCGCTGCTACTCCTCTACATTGCTGCCGTAATCCGCACAGAGCATCTGATGCCCGCTAAAAAGGCCTGATTAGCACTATGACAAACCACAACAGCCACTCTTTCTTTAATACGATAAAAAAGTCACTCCTTGAACAGCAACATCCGCTTGCGATGTTCAAAGATTGGGAGGGGAGCTACGCGCTGTTTACCATTCGAAGAGGTGTATTGCCCAACGGCCGGACTTTGCAGCGCATATTTATCTCCCATGAAGGGGACTGGACCGGCAGTGACGCTATGCTCTGCCACAAAGATTTCCTAAATTACGAGGACGTTCAGTCCGCATTAGGCAACAATCTCTCCTTCAAAAGCAAAGAATACTCACCCGCTCTGCACAGAACACTGATACAATACTCCCTCAACTCTGACTCCGGCGCCACTCTCGCCGTGCCGGCAACAGGCGAAGAAATTGCCTTTGAAATATATGGAGCCGGCAGTAGCGGCGGCCTCTATCTCTTGATTGAACGAGAGTTATAACTCTGACGCCGAAACATCCCCGACTCTGAAACGCCCCCCACTCTTTTGATTGTGCCCCCCTGAATAGAAAAATCCCCTCAGCCACACGTGCGGCTGAGGGGACTCTTTATTTAGATTGGGGATTTACTTATTGGTCTCGAGGGTGCAGATTGACACACGGTTCCAAGAATCCTCGGTGAACATGTGACCGATGCCCTGGCCTTCAGCCTTGATGCGGTCAGCGCTGATCTTGTAGGTCTTAATGAGGGCATTCTTCACTGACTCTGCGCGAGCAGCAGCAAGACGCTCGTTGAGGTCGGCAGGACCATCCTGTGAAGCATAACCCTTAATAACTACTGTTGATTCGGGGTGGTTCTTGAGATAAGCGGCTACCATCTCGATGTTGGGCTTCTGGTCAGCTGTGATGGTGCTTGAACCAACCTTGTAGAATACGTAGCGAACAGAGTTGAGAGTAGTGTCAGCTACAACCTTCACCTCAGCGGGCTTGTTGAGGCAGTCAGCAAGCTGAGCTGCGAGAGCAGCATTCTCAGCGGTTGAAGCAGCGAGAGCAGCGGTGCAACCGTCGAGCTCACCACGGAGGGCGTTAACCTTTGCGTTGAGGTCAGCAACTTCGGCTGTGAGGTCGGGAGGACAAGTTACACACTTGAAGCCGGGGCCGAAGTTGTAGTTAAGACCAACCATCAGGTTGAAATTGCAGGTGTTGATATCGAGGTTGTTGTATGACTTGGTAGCGTTGTAAACTACAGAAGGCTTGAGGGCGATGCTGAAGTTCTTGCACACGTTGAAGTTGAGGTTAAGACCAAACTTCACGCCGAGGTCGTTTGAGCTGTCAACATCGGGGGTGGGATAGTAAGCCTTCAACCAGCCTGCACCTACAACAGCGTCGATGGTGAAGGGACGGGGGTTGTTGCAAGTAAAGCCACCGAAGAGGGTCATAAGGTCAAGTGTACCGTAAGCACCTACATACTGGGTGTCGAAAGCATTGCGGCTGTAAGTGGTGTTCACACCCCAAGCGCCTTCGATGCCGAAGCCTACCATAGGAGTGAGCTGCTTGCCGATATGCAGGCCATACTGACCACGCATATTCTGGAAGAAAGAATGACCCTTAAGGGGGGTTGTCACACCGGCGTCAAGACCGATTTGCCAGTTGTCACCAAAAGTGGGACGCTCAATGATGTCCTGGGCGTTAGCCATAACAGCAGTGGCCAGAACAGCGGCTGAAAGTAAAAATTTTTTCATACCAATTTTTGATTTGATGAATAATAGTCGTTTAAACAATATCAAGACGGGGTGCCGACAAATGGCATCCTGTCCTTATTTAACACTGCAAAGGTAGGTAAAAGTTTTAAAATTTGCAAATTTTTTTTAATCCTTAAAGCTCTTTTTCATTTTTTAATCTCCGAAATTTAACATCTTAGCGCATTTCTCGCAATTTTGAACATCTTATATACCTGTCTGCGACCACACCGCGGATATTGTCTTAAATAGGAAAACTAATATTGTATGCTTTAATGTTTTATAACACGTTTTTTATTTTCAATATTCTTTTGACGTTTCAAAAAAAGATTTGTAAATTTGCGCTATCAAAATCCGCGGCACACCCGACACCGACTTGCGGCTGTGCCCTCAGACTGAATCTTACCTTACATCACAATGCCACCTTTAGCCAACAATCACATATCAGTGGACTGTGTCGTCATCGGTTTTGACGGCGCCAACCTGCGGGTGCTCCTTGTAAAACGCAGTGGCGAAGACCACTCCGGCGAGTATAACGACATGAAACTCCCCGGCTCGCTCATCTACAAGGACGAAGACCTTGACCAGGCGGCCGCGCGCGTGCTTCACGAGCTGACCGGGCTGAAGGATGTCAGGCTCACTCAGTTTAAGGCTTTCGGTTCAAAAGACCGCACAAGCAATCCGCGCGACGTCAACTGGCTCGAACACGCACAGCAAGCTCTCGTGGACAGCATTGTCACCATCGCCTACGTGACGGTGGTCAAACTTGACTCTACGCGCTTTCGAGCCATTGACAGCGATCAGGCCGAATGGGTGCCTATCAATAATGTGGGTAAGCTCGCTTTCGACCACAATATCATTATCTGCGACGCCCTCAAGGCTGTGCGACGCGAAGCCGACATCAATCGAGCAATCCTATTCGACCTCCTGCCTAAAAAGTTTACCGCTTCGCAGCTGCGCCTGCTCACCGAGATTATCTACAACAAGCCGTTAGACGTGCGCAACTTCCACAAGAAAATTGCCCAAATGCCCTATGTAGTGCCCCTGGATGAGCATCAAAGGGGTGTGGCCCACCGTGCCGCACGCTATTTCAAATTCGACAGAAAAATTTATAACACATCCCGATAACATCTCTTTTCAAATCAAATGTATCTCTTAGGATATGACATAGGCAGCTCGTCAGTGAAGGCGAGCCTCGTGAATGCCGATAGCGGTAAGACCATCGCCTCCGACTTCTACCCTCGCACCGAGGCCGAGATTATAGCCCTGCGCCCCGGATGGGCGGAACAGCACCCACAGCAGTGGTGGGACTGCCTCAAACAGGCCACAGCATCTGTGTTGCACACCTCCGGCATTGACCCCAAAGAGATTGCCGCAATCGGCATCTCATACCAAATGCACGGGTTGGTGATGCTCGACAAGGATATGAAGCCGCTTCGCCCCGCCATCATCTGGTGCGACTCCCGAGGTGTGCCTTATGGCGAAAAGGCGTTTGCCGACCTTGGCGAAGAGGCTTGCCTGAGCACTCTGCTTAACTCCCCGGGCAACTTTACCGCCACTAAGCTCGCCTGGGTGAAGGAAAACGAGCCTGAGGTCTTTGAAAAAATCCACAAGATAATGCTTCCGGGCGACTATGCCGCACTGCGAATGACCGGGCGTGCCTGCACCACGGTGTCGGGCCTCTCGGAAATGATGCTCTGGGACTTCAAGGCCAACCGCCCCGCGGCGTTCCTGCTCGACTATCTCGGGTTTGACGCCGACATCCTACCCGAAATTGTCCCGACATTCTCCAACCAGGGCGAAATGACGGCCGAGGCTGCCGCCGAACTGGGCCTTGCCCCCGGCATCCCGGTGTGCTACCGCGCCGGCGACCAGCCCAACAACGCCCTCTCGCTCAACGTGTTTAATCCGGGCGAAGTGGCATCTACCGCCGGAACTTCAGGTGTGGTCTACGGTGTGCTTGGCGAAGTGAACTACGATCCCCGGAGCCGCGTCAACACCTTTGCCCACGTCAACCACACCGCCGCTTCACCCCGCCTCGGCGTGCTCCTGTGCATCAACGGCACCGGAATCCTCAACTCCTGGTCAAAACGAGTGATTGCCCCCGACGGCATATCCTATCCGGAAATGAACGCCTTGGCCGCCAAGGCTCCAATCGGAGCTGCCGGCGTGTCAGTGATTCCATTTGGCAACGGCGCCGAGCGCGTGTTGCGCAATCGCGAGACCGGAGCTTCTATCCATGGCATCAACTTCCTCACCCACGACCGCTCACACCTGCTCCGTGCCGAGCAAGAGGGCATTGTGTTCTCATTTATGTATGGAATGGAAGTGATGGAACAGATGGGAATGACGCTGAGCAAGATTCACGCCGGCCACGCAAATATGTTCCTCTCTCCCCTGTTCCGCAACACTCTTGCCGGTGTGAGCGGGGCCGTCATCGAGCTTTACAACACTGACGGTGCCGTGGGAGCCGCTAAGGGTGCCGGATTGGGTGCCGGCATTTATGCCGACAACAACGAAGCCTTCGCTTCGCTCGAAAAAATTGAGGTGATAGAGCCCGTTGAAGCTGACCGCTCCGCCTATTGCGAAGCTTACGCCCTATGGAAACAGCGCCTCGCAGCCGTGATGGCCTGACATCACCACTCCTCAGAACTCTAAATAAATCAACATCATAAAACCAATTTTAACAATGGCAGTAAAAGAATATTTCCCCGGAATCGGGAAAATCAAGTTTGAAGGCAAGGATTCAAAGAATCCTATGGCCTACCGCTACTATGACGCCGAGAAGGTGATTCTTGGCAAACCCATGAAAGAATGGCTCAAGTTTGCTATGGCTTGGTGGCACACTCTCTGCGCCGAGGGTGGCGACCAGTTTGGCGGCTCTACAAAGGCATTCCCCTGGAATCAGGGTGCCGACGCGCTCACAATCGCCAAGCAGAAGGTCGATGCCGGCTTCGAGTTCATGACAAAGATGGGCATCGAATATTTCTGCTTCCACGACGTTGACCTCGTGAGCGAAGGCGAAAGCATCGAGGAATATGAGAATAACATGAAGGAGGTTGTGGCTTACCTCAAAGAGAAGATGGCCGAAACCGGCATCAAAAACCTTTGGGGCACTGCCAACGTGTTCAGCCACGCCCGTTATATGAACGGCGCCGCCACCAACCCCGACTTCGACACCGTGGCCCGCGCTGCCGTACAGATTAAAAACGCCATCGACGCCACCATAGCCCTCGGCGGACAGAACTACGTATTCTGGGGCGGTCGTGAAGGCTACATGAGCATCCTCAACACCGACCAGAAGCGCGAAAAAGAGCACCTCGCAATGATGCTCACCCTCGCGCGCGATTACGCTCGTTCCAAAGGCTTCACCGGCACATTCCTCATCGAGCCCAAACCCATGGAGCCCACAAAACACCAGTATGACGTGGATTCTGAAACAGTGATAGGCTTCCTCAAAGCCCACGGCCTCGACAAGGACTTCAAGCTCAACATCGAGGTAAACCACGCCACCCTGGCCGGCCACACATTCGAACACGAACTCGCTGTGGCTGTGGACAATGGTATGCTCGGTTCTATCGACGCTAACCGCGGCGACTACCAGAACGGATGGGACACCGACCAGTTCCCGATTGACAACTACGAACTCACCCTGGCCATGATGCAGGTGATTCGCAACGGTGGCCTCGGAAACGGTGGCACCAACTTCGATGCCAAGACTCGTCGCAACTCTACCGACCTCGACGACATCTTCATTGCCCACATCGCCGGTATGGACGCTATGGCACGCGCACTTGAAAGCGCTGCCGAGCTCCTCGAAAAATCACCCATCAAAGATATGGTGAAGGAGCGCTACTCCTCATTCGACGCCGGTAAAGGCAAAGAGTTTGAGGACGGCAAACTCACTCTCGAGGACGTTGTGGCTTATTCCAAGAGCGTCGGCGAGCCCAAGCAGACTTCAGGCAAGCAGGAACTCTATGAGGCCATCCTGAATATGTATGTATAAACTTTCATGATAAAAGTGATACCGAGAATTGAAAATTGAGACCCCCTAAAAATCTCAATTTTCAATTCTCAATTTTCAACCCCTCAATTCTAATACCAATGAATTATCCCCAAAACGGCAGCAAAATCTACCTCTTTTCCATTGTCTTAGTGGCAGTGCTCGGAGGTCTGCTCTTTGGCTACGACACCGCAGTAATCTCAGGTGCTGAAAAAGGCCTGCAAGCTTTCTTCCTCGGAGCCAAAGACTTTGTCTACACCGATTCCCTCCACGGCATCACATCGTCGAGCGCTCTGCTCGGATGCATCATCGGCTCAGCCATCTCAGGCTTCTGCGCATCATATTTCGGCCGTAAGCGTTCGCTCGCACTGGCTGGCGTGTTTTTCTTCCTCTCTGCTCTCGGAAGCTATGCCCCGGAGTTCCTTTTCTTTGAAAAAGGCGTCCCCACGGCTTCTCTGCTCATTGCTTTCAACTTCTATCGCATCATCGGCGGCATTGGCGTAGGCCTCGCATCGGCCATCTGCCCGATGTATATCGCCGAAGTGGCTCCATCCAATATGCGTGGGACCCTCGTGTCGTGGAACCAATTTGCCATCATCTTCGGTCAGCTCGTAGTCTACTTTGTCAACTTCCTGATTCTTGGCGAACACACACAGCCCGTCATCGAAAAAATTGGTGAGACACTATATCAAGTGTCGGCCGACTCCGACCTCTGGACCATCCAGACAGGCTGGCGCTATATGTTTGGGTCTGAAGCCATCGTAGCAGGCATATTCACAATCCTCGTTTGCCTTGTGCCCGAATCGCCACGCTATCTTGCCATCGTCGGCAAAGACGACAAAGCCCTCGATGTGCTCTCTCACATCAATGGCTATGAGAAAGCGAAAGCCATCCTCACATCCATCAAAGAAACCGTCGAGGTCAAGAGCGAGAAACTCTTCTCTTTTGGCGTCATGGTAATCTTCGTGGGCGTAATGCTCTCTGTATTCCAGCAGGCGGTAGGCATCAACGCTGTGCTATATTATGCTCCTCGCATTTTCGAATCCATGAATATGGGCGACCCAATGGTGCAGACAATCATCATGGGTGTTGTCAACATCTCATTCACCCTCGTTGCCGTATTCTCGGTTGAGAAACTCGGACGCAAACCGCTGCTCATCTGGGGTTCAATCGGAATGGCCATCGGCGCTTTCGGAGTGGCTCTTGCAAATGTGGTTGAAGTAGCTCCAATCGTGCCCGTTATCTCAATTATGGTCTACTCGGCATCCTTCATGTTCTCTTGGGGACCCATCTGCTGGGTGCTCATCTCAGAAATATTCCCCAACACTATCCGCTCACAAGCCGTGGCTATCGCAGTCGCATTCCAGTGGATTTTCAACTTCATCGTATCATCAACCTTCGTGCCTATGTACAATATGCAAGGCATGGGCATGGGCGATAAGTTTGGCCACATGTTTGTCTACGCACTCTACGGCATCATCTGCATCCTTGCCGCCTGGTTCGTGGCCTCTCTCGTCCCCGAGACCAAAGGTAAGAGCCTTGAAGATATGACCAAACTCTGGCGCAACCGCAAATAAGACAATACATCTATATAGTTCGCTCCATCTACATTAATCCCCTCCCCGACAATGCCGAGGAGGGGATTATTCCGTGTCTAACTGCAGATTATTGGGAATAGGAGGCGGACTAACACCCATGTGCCATGTCCAAAGATAAGATTATGGCGGTAGATGAATGCCATACGGCGCTTATGTGGGGTTCGTGACATCACTTCGTCATACAGGCGCCGTGCATGCTCCGTTGCTCCCTCGGCGGCATAACGGGCAGCAAGCACCATCGTGCGGGCATCGACCAACGGACGTAGTCGTGGAGCTATCTCTTCACGGATGACGGCGAGCGACTTCTCCCATCTCTCCGGATGTTCTGAGAAGGATGTGCCGGTGATTGAACCGGGGGTCTGATACGTGATCACCGACGGTTTCCCAAATAGATGATACATTTTAGGTGAGGTCTGAAGCAGACGCACTCCAAGTTCAAAATCATTCCAGCCGGGGAGCGTCTCGTTCCAACCGCCCACTCTGCGGACAAGCTCAGTCTTCACTATAATACGCTGGGTGGAAAGCGTGCTGTTAAAAAGGTGACGGAACATCGGAGTTCGGGCAGAAAACCAAAGATGCTTACGGGTGCCGTTGCTAAACTCTGTCAGGATAGTGCGCCCGATAATATCTGCTCTCGTCCGTGAGGCCGCATCCTCAAAATCCCTTACGTGATGCGGCAGCATCTCATCGTCAGAGTCAAAGAACATTACATAGGGGGTCTTGACCAATTCAAGGCCTCGATTTCGAGCCGCACAAGCCCCGGGCTTAGGCTCTTTCAGAATCGACGCATACGTGCGTGAAGCCACCCACTTGTCAACGATAGAATATGTGGAGTCAGTCGAGCCGTTGTCAACAATAATTACCTCGGCCGGGCGCAAGGACTGCGCATCTACAGAAGCCAGCGTTCTTTCAATTGTAGCCTCCCGATTGAGAACCGGAATGACTATCGTTATGAACTCGCTGACATTCTCCGTTGTCTCCATTACTTCTACTTTTTACGATTCCGCACCGAGCGCGCCGCACCTGACGATGACGACGTTGATGAGCTCACACTCTTAGGCTTCTTTGCTTTTGCACTCTTCTTGGGTGCGGTTGACTTCGTTGAGCCGCGTTTGGTGCGGGCAGAGCGCACCGGTTTTTCCGCCTGAACGCTCACTGCAGCCTCAGCCTCAGACCCATCAGCATTTGCTGCAGCCTCAGCCATCTCGGCTGCCTTCGCAGCAGCTTCACGGCGCTCTGCGAGTTCCTCAAGCGAGGGCACCCACAACTTCTTCTCGTAGTTATCGAGGCGATTCTGTATCGAATCGCGCGCGTGGGCAAGCTCCTCAGGGTCAGGATACATCTGCATCAGCGAGCGATTCCTGAGATTGCGTGTCTTATAGATATCCCCCTTGTAGAGGCCCAGCTGAAAGAAGTCATCATAGGTGGCTGAGGCAAGGTTATTGTCATCATCTGTGAAGATGGTCTGGGTGGATAGCCAGGGGCGAAGATCATTGTAGCGCACCCAGAACATCGGGTAGCGCACTGCCTCGCCGCCAAAGTCGCCCGACCGGTGGAGCACCGGGCAGACCGCCTCTACCACCGTGCGCATCCTATTGTTGCGACGGTCAAACTCCCAGCGTTCTATAATGTAATAGGAGAGCACCTCGCTGGTGGGAATATCCGACTCCTCGATGGTGTATTTCGGATTTTTCTCTGTCGAGCCCTTGGCTGCCGTATAAGGGATATAGAAACGGTCAAGCACTTCGCCGGTCTTCACCCGAAATTCATCAGTAAAGGCCTCGCGCCCGTCGAGATACTCATAAGCCGCCAAAGAACCGTCGGCTATACGGTGCATAATTATACGGAAGAGATTGTCCTGCCCCTCAACAGGCTCGTCGGGATAATAAAGCGCGCCGTTCTCGTCCTTTGTCAAGTCAAGCTCGCGATACATCACACGCATCCATTGCATCTCGCTCTCGTCGGCCGCAGGGGTATCGAAGTGCGACTGCATACGCTGAGTCACACCCGGAGTTGCCGACTTTTCGTTACGGTCAGCCGAACGGCGCCGCACAACACTGCCGCTCGACGATGAGCCATCAGTCTGCCCGAAGGCTGTTGCGGCTATGACAAGAGTTATGGCTGAGAGAAAAATCTTCTTAATCATTGCTTATAGATGAGTGAGGGAGTGATTAGTTTACGATGACCTCCATTGGCGAGAGGGTGCGCTCTATGCCATCGGGGCCTTTGGCGCGGATGCGCGAGATATAAAAACGCTTGCCTCGAGAGAGACGCTTAAACTGGTCGCGCTGGCGCTGTGAGAAGGATGCGCCCTGCGAGAGTTCCGGAATGGCGTTGCCCATCTGGTCAAAAAACACAGTCTCAAAACCGAGCACTTGGAAATCGATATTGAGCATATCATCGTCAATAGCGGCTTCAATGCCGGGGGCCGAGGTCAGAAGGGCTTTAGAGATAGGCTTTCCGCCTTTGTAACGGTCTTTGGTGCCGCCCGCACCGGTAAATGATATGAAAGCAGTCGGGTCGGGGAGCTTTCTAACACGGAATGTGGATGTGGCCACAGTCTGTGGATGGCCGTCAATTGTGGCCGTGACAGTTATGGTGGCATTCTCGCCTACCTTCGCAGGACGGGCTATCCACGTGTCGCCCTGACGGGTCAGTGAGCCATTTGTCATTGTGGCTGAGACGCTCTGCATCGGCACACCGGGCACCGAGATGCTCATCGGGTTATTGATGCCGGCATAGAGCACATTCATCATCGTCGCGGAGACGGTGGCTGTGGGCTCCATAACGGTATAACTCGACGAGAACGGATGGCGGGTTGTAGTCCCGTCGCCGTGGGCCACTTCAATATAGCCCGAATAGTCAAACGAGCCGGTCGACGTGGTGTTAAACTCATACAAACCGCGATCATTGCCCAGCTTGTTGCCGCCGATGAAGATATCGGGGCGGGCTGTGGTATCTACAGCCGCCAGGACGATAGATGCAGAGTATTTGCCGCCTCGCATCACCATGCGCGACTGCGGAATGACGAATGCGTTTAGCTCGTTGACTCTGACATCTCCTGCATCAACGGCCGCCAGAAGGTTGGCAAGCGCTTCACCCTCTGCATAGCGGATATCGTTTTGAAGCTTGGTGAGGAGGGTAACCGATGCCACAACAGGCTGGTTCTCAAACTTAGCCTCCTCCCAGGGGAGCGGAGTCACCGTGCCCGGCCGACGGAATGGAGCTGTAGAAAGGGCCTCGGCAATGGATGCTCGCTTGGCCGAATCGCCCACGAGGGTATTAATGTAGTCACGATAGCTGTCAATGCGACCCCGCAGGCGTTCGCCCTGACGATGCGAGGGGGAGAGCATCACCACCGCCGCACTCTCAAGGTCGTCGCGACGATTGATTTCCGTCACCTTGCCGTCGGGGCCATCCGCCTCACGGACTATGGCAAGTTTGAGAGAGTCTATATAATTATAGAGCGAGGCCGCTCGCGAGCGCACATCCGTAGCCTTCTCCAGCCAGGGAGTGCCCTTGCCGGGATTCTGCTCCGTGATAAGCTCGAGCTCGCGATAAATGGCATCGTTGCGACGCCCAACACTTGCATTGGTGCGCGCAAGACCATCCTCCACCTGCACAAAGCCGTCAAGGACGTCGCTCGACACATTGAGCGCCAACATCGCAGTCAAGACGATATACATAAGGTTTATCATCTTCTGACGTGGAGAAAGCCGCACTACTGATTCTGCCATATATTATTGCGTGGGTCTATATGGATTAAACGGTGCCTGAAGAATTGGCGGCAGGAATATCGTTCATCATCGGACGATACATATTGACCGTCATAGCGTGGAGCATCTTCTCATACACTTGGTTGAGCTGAGCCATCGATCTCGCCATCTTCTCGGTCTCCTCGCAGTAGCGGGCACTCTGTGCCGCACTCTTCTCATACATATCGCGAATATCCTTGATGCCGCGGTTCACACGGTCAATAGAGTCGAGTTGCGACGAGACGCTCTTGAGCTGAATCTCATAGATGGTGTTAAGACCGCCTAAATTGCGGTTAAGGTCTGCCATCTGTGTGATATACCCCTGAGAGTTGGCTGCAAGATCAGAGGAATTGCCCGTGATGGCGCGATACGACTCAAGGAGCACCTCGGAGACTGAGTTGAGAGCCTGAGTGGTGAGACTGAGCTGCTCCATCTGCCCGGCGATAGTGCTCATCTGTTCCAGATAAGTCTGTGTGGCGGCAGCAAGGTCGGCCATACGCGAAAGCTGGTCGGCCGCCTCAGTCATTCTTGTGATAGAGGCCGAAAGTTTGTCGCGCTCCATGTCTGAGAGCCCGGCCACTTCAGCCAGTCCGGCCGCCCCGGCCTGAACGGGAGTCCCCTGCACGGGAACACCTTCGCCTCCCACCACTACGACACCGCCGCCGCCCGACACTCGGGCTGCACCTGAGGCCTCGGCCTCCGAGTCTCTGTCAAGTTCGGGAAACACATCCTCCCAGTGATACTCCTTCGGGGGGCGGTCAAAGGCCGTGAGGATAAACATCAGCACCTCCGTGCCCATGCCTATACAGAGTAGCGTATTGCCTCCCGGCAGGTGTAGTATCTTGAAAAGCGCACCCCAGATTACTATGGCAGCACCTATTGAGTAAGCAAAGTTGAAGAGGCGCTGTCCGCCTTCCCACTTGGTGATGGTGCCAAACTTTTCTTTGAGCTTATCTTTTTGCATCGTGAAGGTTTCTTAATTTACTTTTTGAGCTTATTGCCTTTGGCGAATCCTATCTGAGAGCGCACACAGCGGAAGCCGATATATGAACGCTGCTCGTTTTGATACTCCCACCAGCGGATGTCGGAGCGCACATTATGGGCCACATCCTTCCACGAACCGCCGCGCACTATCTTGCGCTTCATCTTATAGGGGTCCTCCTTTGCGGCATCGTAGCGATATTCCGGATTGAGGTCAGATGTCAGTCGGCCCACGCTTTCATTATATGCCGTGGAGGTCCACTCACTGACATTGCCGGCCATATCATAGAGTCCAAAGTCGTTGGGGGCGTATGTCCCGACCCGCGATGTGATTAGCTGTCCGTCCTGCACAAAGTTGCCTTCCTGGGGCTTGAAGTTGGCATAGAAACAGCCTTGGTCCTCGGTGAGAGGGAGATCGCCGTCCCAGGGATACATGTTGTCGCTGCGTCCGGCGCGTGCGGCATACTCCCACTCGGCCTCTGTTGGCAGACGGTAGGGCTCTATGTAGACCCCTTCTTTGCCGAGAGAGCGGCGCAGGAAGTCGGTGCGCCAATTCGCAAAGGCGTTGGCCTGCTCCCAGCTCACACCCACAACAGGATAGTCCGAATAGCCGCCGTGTGAGAAGTAGAGACGCACATACGGCTCATTGTAAGCGTTGTCAAAGTCATTTATCCAGGCCGTCGTGTCGGGGTAGACATTGACTATGTAGGTGTTGAGGAAGTCGTAATCGCCCGTCAGAGCGCGGGTGATAGTCTCGCGGCGGATTTCACCGTCGTCATCTATATAAGCCGTGTCCTTCGAGATTATCGGCAGTTCGGCGGGCACAGGGCGGTCTGTGTTATACTCACGGCGATTGGGGTTCAGCCTGTTTTTACGCTTGGCTGCCTCGGTGAGATTATAGACCTCGTAGCGATAGTTGAGCTGCTCGTGGTCAAGCTCGCGCACTCCGGTGATGGGATTAGTGCGATAGACACTCTCAATAGCTCTCAGCTCATCCTCGTTGGCGTTGCGCCAGGGGATAGGTTTTGACCAGTTCAGGCGCGGAGTAATGGGATTCCCCTCGCGGTCCTCCTCTATCTTAAACTCCTCATTGCCGCCATAGCGGGGATCGGCGAGGCGTTCGCGGATAATAGAGTCGCGCACCCAGAACACAAACTGTTTGTACTTGGCATTGGTGACCTCGGTTTCATCCATCCAGAAGGCATCAACCGAGATGCCACGCTGGTCGGCTCGGAGATTCCACAGCGAATCGTCCTGTGCCGGCCCCATCTTGACGGCTCCACGCCCCACGAGCACCATCCCGTAGGGGGTCGGCTCGGAGAATGATGTCCCTCCGACGCCGGTGACCTCGCCCCCCATAGAGCTGCGCGAGCCTGATGCACACGCCACCACCATTACCAGGAGCGAGAGTGAGAAGAGTATGTTTATGATTCGTTTCATAGATTACATTATGCGGATGCTCTTGTGTTTATTGCGGTTCTTCTCCGAAAAATCGAGTTTCAGATTATAGCCGGCCACCAGCTCGTGGCTGCCGGATGAGGCCCGCGCTATGTCGGAGAGAGAATAGTCATAGCTGTAGCCTATAAATATGCCTTTTATCTCTGCCGCCAGAAGCAGCGACACTGCATCGCCGTGACGATAGCCTATGCCGGCTGAGAATATCTTATTATATCTAACACGTCCCGTGACGGCAACGTCTGTAAAAGTAAAGTCACTGCGCACCAACACGGAGGGTAACACTTCAAATAACGTGTTGCGAATCGGAATATTGCCTTCTGCGGTGAAATAGAGAGTGCGCCGGGCTGTAAATTGATATTTTTTGGCTGTTTCCGACCCCGACTCACCGGCTGACGTTCCTGCAGTGGTCGAGTTGTTTTCATCGGTGAAGGTGACCGTGGGCGAATTGGCGTGAAGCAGCGACAACCCCGCATTGAAGCGCGGATGGACATAGTAGATCCCCGCGCCGAGGTCTAAGGCATAGCCGGCAAGATCGCGAGTAGGGATGGCATCGTCTGCGCTCTGATGATAGTCGTCATCGTCCGGTATATACACCTCCGAGCCCCTGAACTGCTCATTGAAGAAGCCCACCTGCGCTGCCGCTGTAAATTCACCCTTAAGAGCTCGGAATTTATATCCTATCTGGGCTTCGGCCGTTATGTTGCGGAAAAGGCCTTCGCTCTCTTGCTGCAGGACCACTCCCACACCGAAGCGTTTTTCAAGAAACTTAAACGGCATGTCGGCCGATGCAAAGAATGTGCGGGGCGCATTGTCAATGCCGAGCCACTGCAGACGGGCGTCTCCGCGCAGCCGGATATTGTCGGTGTCGCCTGCTGCCGCGGGATTGTAATATGTGGGCACTGCCCAATACTGCGTGAAGAGAGCATCGCCCTGAGCCGCCGAAGTGAGGCCGCCCGCCAGAGTGACGAAGAAGAGAGTTATGTAGCGGAGGAGGGATTTCATCATTCAAAATAGAAAGTGAAGACCACCATGCGCGAGAGGGCCTTGCTGAGTGAACGTGTGATTTTAATTTTATCAGGCTCATCCTCGAGGTCGGGGCGTTGACGCGCCAGCGCATCGCTGAGCCCGAAACAGAATTTCACCTCCGGGATGAATTTGAAATACGGCAGATAGAAGTCACACCCGAATCCGGCTGTGAGATAGACCTCGGCGGGCTTCAAACGCAGATAGTCGCCCTTCTTGACGGTCACATTGACAGCGGGCATCACTCCGGCCGTGAGATACGGACGCGAGTTGCGCAGACGAACCCCCGAAAACTTCAAATCAACCGGCATCACCACATATGCCGTCTTGACATTCTGACGCAGGGCCGCTCCGGTGTTATACTCGCGAAACGTCACGTCGCGATTGCCGAAATACATCCCCGGAGTGAAGCGGAGATTCAGCAGCGGCCCCAGGCGATAGTCAACCAGGCCATTTACACAGAACCCCGGAGAAAAGCCCGGTTGCTCGGCATACCATTCCTCCCCCTGGTCAGTCACCATTCCATTGTGAGTGAAGAGAAAGTCCTGTGTGTGGACCCCGACAGAGAATCCAAGATGCCAGCGGCGCATATCGGCATAAGGCTTATTGAGCACCTTGTCGTTAAACCCTGCGGCCGAAACCGTTGAGGCCACTCCCCCGAAGAAGAGGAGGGCCGACATAACAAACAGTGTGTGAAATAGCCGGTTCATCAGTGATTAAACGCTGACGAAGGGCGGATTATTGCATTCTATCAGTCAATCTCCACCCAATCTATATCTGTCACCTGCTGCTCCGCGCGTATATTCACTGCCGGCGGAGGCGGAAGCGGCGAGGAGGACTCTTCAAAATCCACATATTCGCCCACATCGGAAGGGATTTTCTTGCCGCGTCGCTCCTGACGGGCGGTTGGCGGCTCTTCGCCATAAGGAGCGCCACCGAAGGCCTCCCCAAACTGGCGAGCAAACATATCGCGCACCCGCTGCTCCATCTTCCGACGGGCATATCTAACCAACCAAGGCCTGATATAAAACCAGAACAGGTAGACTACAAGTATAGTGATTATTACAGTATGCATCTTCGAGTTTGAGTTACTGACAATCTCTCCATCCCCCCGAAAGACTCTCGCAGTGCTCAATCAGCGGCATCCGGGTCAGTGCGCTTGCCGAAAAGCGAAATAAGGAGATAGAGCACAATGGTCCACGCAAATCCCGCAAGACCGTCGGTAAGGATAAAGAATACGGCTGCAAATATTATTACATAGCGACGCAGATTCTCTCTCACCCCGTAAGTGGCAAACTTGAGCGAAAACATCTTAATCTCACTCACCATCAGAAGCGACAGGGCCACAACAAGCAGACACATCACCACATCGCCCGGATAGCCGTGGACATCAATCCACGCCAATGTCCCAATCCAGAATATGGCGTTGGCCGGGATGGGCAGACCGATAAACGAGGTGGTCTGACGTGTGTCAACATTAAATTTTGCAAGTCGGAGCGCTCCACACACCACTATGAGAAGCGCCACCAAGGCCACCCACTTCACAGCCGCACACGAGAGCATCAACGAGAGCACAAGCATTGCGGGGGCTATGCCGAAACTCACAAGGTCAGAGAGTGAGTCAAGCTCCTTTCCCATCGGGGAGTAGGCCTTGAGGATTCTGGCACTGAACCCGTCGCAGAAGTCAAACACGGCAGCGGCTCCTATAAGAATGAAGGCCCAGTCGCGAGCAGATATGCCCCACGCCACCACTTCAGGATTGAGGGCCATCACCACGGCCAATGTGCCGCACAGTAGATTCAGACAAGTGATGGTGTTGGGGATTAGTCTTTTCATCAGCTATTTGTTTATTGGAGGGATTGAGAGAGAGTTTAAAGAGAGAGAGCGTTTGCGGCTTTGCGAGTCATCGCAGACGGGCAACAGTGGTGACACCCCCCACTGTCTTGTCGCCTATCTTTACGAATATCTCGGTGTCGAGCGGCAGATAAAGGTCAACTCGTGAGCCAAACTTTATGAAGCCCATATGGTCTTCGATATCTGCCCGTTCGCCGGGGTTTGCATACGTAACAATGCGGCGGGCCACAGCGCCGGCTATCTGGCGCATCAATATCTCCTGGCCGTTTTCAGCTCGGATCAGCACTGTGGAGCGCTCGTTTTCCACACTGGCCTTCGGGAGATAGGCACTCAGAAAACGCCCCTTGTGGTGACGCACCAGAAGCACCTCACCGTCCACCGGAAACCAGTTGGCATGAACATTGAACACCGACATAAACACTGAAAGCATCTTCACCTTGCGGCGGGGCACCTCCGGCTCAAACACCTCTTCGAGAGCCACCACCGTGCCGTCAACGCTCGACACCACCACTCTGTCACGGTCTCCGCGAAAGGTGCGACGTGGCGAACGAAAAAAATTGACAACCAATAGATAAAGCACAGCGCAGACAGCCGAAAACACTATCGGTATTTCGACCGGCCGGATAAACATCCACGCCGACAGATTGATTACAACCATTATCAGCAGGAGCACCATCAGGATGTTCAAACCCTCGCGATGTATCTTGACTCTCATTGAGAATATTAACGGTAATGATGCCTTTGCGGCACAATTCTATACGTTTGCGATTACAAAGTTAATCAATTTTCTCAAACCAACCAAATGTTATTGGCCCGACTGACTCGACTTGAGCCGTTCAAGCAACTGTTTCGGCGTGAGCCCAAAACGGGGATGACACCAGGCGGGGGCAAGCTCAGCGAGGGGGCGGAGCACAAACTCCCTCAGATGCATCAGCGGATGCGGAAGTGTCAGTCCGGGGGTATCCATCTCCAGTCCGTCAATAGCTATGATGTCAATATCAATCTCGCGGTCGCGGTAGGTGCCGTCTGCATTGCGGTGAGGAGCTGCCGAGACGCTCCGTTCGGCTCTTTGCACTCGCCTCAACACCTCCTCGGGTGCAAGCGCCGCTCTTAGACTGATGCTCACCCCGACATTGAGAAACGGATGTGCCGACTCAAATCCCCACGCCTCTGTCTCGATGGAATCCGACACTGCCATCTCCCCCGGAAGGGCCTCTGACAAGGCTGCCACCGCCCGCTCTATAGCCGAGCGGCGATGGCAGATATTAGATCCGATGTTAAGGTGGACTGTCACACTTCGTTGCGGGCCGCTTAGAGCGACTTCTTGACTTCCACTTCGAGATATGCCTCGATGATATCGCCCTCTACGATATCATTATACCCGGCTATCGAGATACCGCAGTCGTAGCCCGATGTCACCTCCTTGACATCATCTTTCATACGTTTGAGTGAGCCGAGTTCGCCCGTGTAGCGCACTATGCCGTCACGAATCAGGCGCACTTTGCAGTTGCGCGTGATGCGTCCGTCGCGCACGATAGCGCCGGCGATAGTGCCCACCTTGGATATCTTGAAGGTCTGGAGCACTTCGGCGTTGCCGGTCACCTCCTCTTTGATTTCCGGGGCAAGCATTCCCTCCATAGCGTCCTTCACCTCCTCGATTGCCTGATAGATGACCGAATAGAGTCTAATCTCCACTCCGTCGCGCTCGGCGGCTCGACGGGCGGCCAGCGACGGGCGCACCTGGAAGCCGATTATGATGGCATCGGATGCGGCGGCAAGAGTGACATCGCTCTCGGAGATGGCGCCCACGGCCTTATGGAGCACATTGACCTTGACCTCCTCGGTGGAGAGTTTGATCAGGGAGTCGGATAGCGCTTCGATTGAGCCGTCTACGTCGCCTTTCACTATGATGTTCAGCTCGTGGAAGTTGCCGATGGCGCGACGGCGGCCTATCTCCTCGAGGGTGGTGCGCTTTGAGGTGCGCAGGCCCAGCTCTCGCTGCAGCTGTTCGCGCTTCGTGGCTATCTCGCGGGCCTCCTGCTCGGTCTCCATCACATTGAAGGTGTCGCCGGCCGTTGGGGCGCCGTTAAGGCCGAGGATGAGCGCCGGCTCGGCGGGTCCCACCTCTTGAATACGCTGATTGCGCTCATTGAACATTGCCTTTACCTTTCCGTAGTGGGTGCCGGCGAGTATCACGTCGCCCACTCGCAAAGTGCCGTTCTGCACAAGGATTGTGGCCACATAGCCTCGCCCTTTGTCGAGCGACGACTCTATGATTGAGCCCGTGGCGCGGCGGTTGGGATTGGCCTTGAGGTCGAGCATCTCGGCCTCGAGGAGCACTTTTTCCATAAGCTCTTCAACGCCTATACCCTTCTTGGCCGAGACATCCTGACTCTGATATTTGCCGCCCCACTCCTCCACCAGATAGTTCATCTGGGCAAGGGCTTCCTTGATTTTATCGGGATTAGCGGTGGGCTTATCTATCTTGTTGATGGCAAACACTATGGGGACACCGGCTGCCGAGGCGTGGTTGATGGCCTCGATTGTCTGCGGCATCACATTATCGTCTGCCGCAACTATAATGATACAAAGGTCGGTCACCTTGGCTCCGCGGGCACGCATAGCGGTGAAGGCTTCGTGGCCGGGGGTGTCAAGGAAGGTGATATGGCGGCCGTCTGACAGGGTGACGTTGTAGGCGCCGATATGCTGCGTGATGCCGCCGGCCTCGCCGGCTATCACATTGGCATTACGGATATAGTCGAGGAGCGAGGTCTTGCCGTGGTCCACGTGGCCCATCACGGTCACTATCGGCGAGCGGGTCACGAGGTCTTCCTCCCGGTCTTCCTCCTCGGTTCCGATAGCCTCCACCACCTCGGCCGACACATATTCCGTCTTGAAGCCAAACTCCTCTGCCACAATGTTAATCGTCTCTGCATCAAGGCGCTGGTTAATGGATACCATCACACCCATACTCATACACGTGGCTATGACATTGTTGACCGGCACATCCATCATCACTGCCAAGTCATTGGCGGTGACAAACTCTGTGATTTGCAGAGTCTTGCTCTCTGCGGCGGCCTCTGCGGCGGCCTCTCGTGCGTGGGAGGCAAACGCTTCACGTTTCTCCTTACGCCATTTGGCCCCTTTCTTCTGGCCTTTATCTTTGGAAGTGAGACGGGCAAGCGTCTCCTTCACCTGCTTCTGCACATCCTCCTCGCTCACCTCATTGTGGGGCAGCTGGCGGTTTTTATTA
>JAFLRW010000001.1 GCA_022511285.1 Duncaniella sp. | reverse complement strand
ACGCCGCAGAGCACGGTGTTGAGATTGAGGATGGATGCAGTCTGCATAATGTCCATTGCCTTGCCTTCTGACACTCCCTCTTTGATATCAAGGAGCACAACCTCGTCGGCAATACCACACATCACCAGTACATTTGCACAAGTTGCGCCTACGTTGCCGGCGCCCACTACTGTTACCTTTGACATAATTCGGTTCTTGTATATTTTAGAGTTGATGACGCAAAATTACTAATTTTTTCAAAAATCAGCAAACTCATTGAAGGGGTAGAATCCCGGTCACACGAAAATGACCTCTGTCCACGGACGGAACAGAGGTCAATATTGATGAATGGGATATCCCTAAAGCGTGCTGATTACTTTACAATCACTTTTGTGACAGTGTTGCCCTGCTTGCGGATATAAACGCCTGCCGAGGGGTTATCCACGCGCACGCCGTTGAGGTTGTAGTATTCAGCCTCAGCGCCGTCGGCGATGATTGAGGCGATGCCCGACTCATTGTTGTAGTTAGTGAATTCCTTCCACTCTGCGGCTGTCTTGTAAGCCTCAACAGCCTCGGCGGGCACCATCACGGGGATGGTCTTGTCAACGCCGGTGAAGGCGCCGGTGCCGGCTGTGGGGGGCACGGTGGCGTTAGATGTGATAAGGGTCAGACCTGTGCAGCCGCTGAAGGCTTCGGCACCGATGGTCTCGAGGGTGGCGGGGAGAGTCACCTCTGAGAGGGTCTTGGCACCATAGAAGGCGTAGGCGGAGAGGGCTGTGACAGTTTCAGGCATCTCTACACCGCTGCTGACGCTCTTGCCGCCGATGTAGACGTTCTTGGCCACGGCCATCGGGTTGGCATCGCCATTGGCAAACTCTATACCACACCATGCCGCGAGGTCTACGATGTTCAACGTAGCGAGGGATGTCAAGCCTTTGAAGGCGTCAGCGTCGATAGCAGTGATGCTTGCGGGGATAACGGCGCTGATGAAATTGGCGTTGCCGGCAAAGGCGCTCTCAGCTATGGCTGTCACTGCATAAGTGGCGCCCTGGCTGGTGACGGTGGCGGGGATGTTGAGAAGCATAAGGGTCTCCGCGCAGCCGGTGACGGTGGCGGTCAGGGCGTCAACGTCGAGTGAGTAGTAGATATCGCCCTGCTCGATTTCTGTGAAGATGAGACGCTGATAGTTGGTGAACTCTTTCCACTCTGCGGCTGCCTTGTAGGCCTCGATTGATTCTTCAAGCACATAGACGGGAATCTCTTTGTCGACGCCATCGAAGGCCATCACGCCGGCGGTCGGGGGAACGGCGGCGGGAGAGATTATCTCGGTGAGGGCGGAGCAACCGTTGAAGGTCATCGCGCCGATGGTCTCAAGAGCCTCGGGGAGGACAATGCTTGTGAGGGAAGAGCAGTTGTAGAAGGTGCTGCCCTTGAGTGTGGTCAGGGTGGAGGGGAGGGTCACCTCTGCAAGGTTGGAACAACCGAAGAAGGCTGAGCCGATGGTGGTGACGCCTTCGGGGATTTCAATCTTGGTGAGACCGGTGCAATTGGTGAAAGCCTGGTCGCCAAGGGTGACGAGGGTGGTGGGGAGGGTCACGTCGGTGAGCGACTTGAAGCCGTAGAAGGCGCGACCGATTGAGGTGACTCCTTCAGGCACTGTGAGTGTCGTGGTGACAGGAGTGCCGTTGATGTTGACGGTGCCGGCTGAGCCTGTGGTGGGGAAGACGTTGTAGATGGGGTTGGCGTTGCCGTTGGCAAACTCGATGGCACACCAGGCTGCAAGGTCGGCAATGTTGAGTGTGCGGAGATTGGTGACGTTGCGGAAGGCATCTGTGCCCATTGCTTCGATTGTTGCCGGAATAGTGGCCGAAGTGATGGTTCTATTGCCATAGAAGGCTGAGGCGGCCACAGAGGTGACTGTCATTGTGCCGCTCTTCACTCGGATAGTCTCAGGGATGTTGAGATTAGTGAGCGATGATGTGCAGCCGGTCACTTCGGCAGTCATAGTCTCGCGATTCACTTGATAAATGATGCCATCAATTTCGGGGGTGTCTGTATCTGGAAGATCGGCGAGCACTCCGTCAGGGAAGGTAATTGTGGTAACGTATGGATTTGTGGTCCAAGAGTATGCACTTTCGCAGCTGGCATCAAAGTCAAAAAATGGGTGGATTGTCAGAACATTGCCTTCGAGCACATCGAATTCCTGATCGTGCTGCTCCATAAACTCAATGATTCCGGGGAGGTAAGAGTCATTATAGCTATTCCCGTAGCCGTAAATCTGCCAGCCAAGTAAGCCGAAGAGATAGAAGTCGCCATTACTGTTGGCAAATCCGGCGCGATATCCGGCCTTTACTATCACGTGGTCGGGGTCAGTGATATCAAACACAATCTGACCGCCGTCAGGCGATACCTGGTTGAGAGTTGAGAGCATCGAGTTCTTGTAGGGCTCCCATAGGCGGTAGAGGTTTTCATTCTCAAGGTTGCGATGGAGTTGCACCTTGTAGGGATGGTCGTTGGGGTTGATCTGCACTCCGCTCATAGAGTAAGAGGGCAGAATCCAGGCATCCACAAATGTGGCATCACCCACATATTCCCAATCGTCGTCACCGCTGTCACCGCCGGCTTGTGCCTTAACGGCGCTCTCAAGGTCGTAGATACTGAAATAGCCCAGTGGGTCACCGGAGCCGGCGGCTGTTGAATATGCCGCCCATGAGATGCCGTTGTCAGCGTTGAATGTGATCTTTCCGGCAGTAGCATTGTATGTGCCGACAATATCCTGTAGATCAAGATCATTTGTAGTGTAGTTGTAGACAAACGGCTCTTGATAGACATGATATTGCCCGGTTGAGCCTAAATACTCACGTTTGAAGGTGAGTTTGCCGGCGGCCTCATCATATTGGGCCACGAAGGGGAGCTCGTTTCCCGTAGGGTCATCAAACCAGACGTCGGAGCCTTCAAGTGTGGCCTCATAGGTGTAAGTAATTGTGCCATTTACCGATGTCTGAAAATAGTAATCGCCGAGACTGAAGGTCCAAGAGCCTTCGATTGTGGGATTATCATCGGCTTTCTGCATGCCGGTGATGGTGGCATTTTCGAGACGAGCGGTTGTGGCAACTTCGAGACGAGCGGTCTGGCTGAAAGCCGACTGCGCACTCTTTGTTCTCTCGACCGGGGCGAGCTGACGAAGCTGTTTGCCCTCAACGGAGATTGCTGCTTTGGGAGCCGTGGCGACATCGGTGGCGGTGGAGCGCTGGGCCACCACTGCACCTGCCACACAAGCGGCTGCAAGCAGAAGACTGTAAATCTTTTTCATCCTTGAATTGTTTTTAAGTTGGTTTATTTGAATTTAGGGAATGTCTAAGTTGGCGGGGGCTTATAGGGTCCACTCGGCACCGTCGCGGGTGTCCTTGACTGTAAAGCCGAGGGCGGCAAGACGGTCGCGGATGAGGTCGGACGTTGCCCAATCCTTGGCGGCCTTGGCCTTTCCGCGCACCTCAAGGAGGAGGTCAACCGCCCCCTCAAAGGGTTTCAAGGCAGCGGCGGAGTCAGCCCCGCCCTGCTCGGTGCGTATGCCGAGAATCTCCACAAGGAAGGTGTCAAAAATCCCGCGAAGCTCATCAATATCCGCCTGTGAGGCTGTGGCCTTGCCATCCTTGACAGAATTGACCATACGGAGGGCGTCGAAGAGGGTGGCTATCACCACAGGGGTGTTGAGGTCATCGTCCATAGCCGCATAGCAACGCTCGCGGATGGTGGAGACATCAATGGTGGACTGTGCCGCAGGGGTGAGCTCGCGCAGACGACGATATCCCTCAAGCATGCGCTGCAACGCCTTCTCCGAGGACTGAAGCGCCTCGTTTGAGAAGTCGACGGTGCCGCGATAGTGGGCCTGGAGGATAAAGAAACGTATGGTCATCGGCGTGTAGGCCTGTGTGAGCAGGGGGTGGGTGCCGCTGAAAAACTCATCAAGAGTAATGAAGTTGCCCAGGCTCTTACCCATCTTCTTGCCGTTGATGGTAATCATATTGTTGTGCATCCAGTAGCGCACGGATTCGTGGCCGTTGTGGGCCACCGACTGGGCTATCTCACACTCATGGTGAGGGAACATAAGGTCCATTCCTCCGCCGTGGATATCAAAGGTCTCGCCGAGATATTTCTCGCCCATTGTCGAGCACTCGAGGTGCCATCCGGGGAAACCTTCGCTCCAGGGCGATGGCCAGTGCATAATATGCTCGGGAGCGGCTTTCTTCCAGAGGGCAAAGTCGGTGGGATGGTGTTTTTCGGTCTGACCGTCGAGGTCGCGCGTGGTGGCGTAGAGCTCGTCGATATTTCGGCCGGAGAGCTTGCCGTAGGGGTGGGAGCGATTGTATTTGGGGACATCGAAATAGACAGAGCCGTTTGCCTCGTAGGCATAGCCGCTGTCAAGAATCTTCTTGATGTATTCAATCTGCTCTATGATATGCCCCGAGGCGTGTGGCTCGATTGAGGGGGGGAGCACTCCGAGGGCCTCCATCGCTTTATGATAGCGAGTGAGATAGTGCTGCACCACTTCCATCGGCTCAAGCTGCTCGAGACGCGCTTTTTTGGCTATCTTGTCCTCGCCGTCGTCGGCATCGTGCTCCAAATGGCCCACATCGGTGATGTTGCGGACATAGCGCACCTTGTAGCCGAGGTGAAGGAGATAGCGATAGAGAATATCAAAGGTGATGGCCGGACGTGCGTGGCCCAGGTGGCCGTCGCCATACACTGTGGGGCCGCACACATACATCCCTACACGCCCTTCGTGGCCGGGGATGAAGGTCTGCTTCGTGCGCGACAGGGTGTTGTAAATGGTCAGGTTGTTGGGGCGAATGTCAGCCATAATTTTCTATTGATGGGTGTGGTCTGTGATTAAGCTTTTCCGCTGTTAATAAATGGGTTGGGGATTTCGCCGCCATGTCCGCCGATGTTGTTGTTGAGGGGGCGTTTGGGGCGTATCTCGCCGAAGGTGGCTTCATATTTCTTGACGTTCTCTATGAGGGCGCCCATAAGGTTTTTAGCGTTCTCCGGAGTCATTACTATGCGGCTCTGCACTTTGGCCTGGGGCATGTTGGGTGCCATCGTGATGAAGTCAACAAAAAATTCGTTAGGGCCGTGGGTGATGACGGCAAGGTTGGAGTAGATTCCTTTTGCCACTTCGGGGGCAAGTTCGATTTTGATTTCGTTGGGATTTTGTGGTGTTGACATAATCGTTATTCTGTTGAAAGCTTAATTTTGTGTGTATGCTATGGTTTTTGCGCCGTGTAGATGCTGCAGACCCCGAGACAGAGGCTCTCGACACGAGGCTCGCCGAACCCGGCTCGGACAAGGAGATTGGTCATTGCTTTCCCCTGAGGCACGGCGGCTATCGACTCCGGCAGATAGCTGTAGGCACGGCGGTCTTTGCTGAGCAGTCTGCCGGCTATGGGGATGAGACAACGGGTGTAGAGGCGATAAAAGGGGAGCACCGGCGGGGAGCTCGGGGTGGATAGCTCGAGGATGACCACTCGCCCTCCGGGACGGAGCACACGCTGCATCTCGCTCAGCCCTGCGGGAATGTCGGCAAAATTACGCACTCCGTAGGCGCATATCACCCCGTCAAAGCTTTCTGACTCATACGGGAGGCTGAGGCAGTCGCCCTGCTGCAGACTGATGGTGCACCCTGCCGGAAGCCGGGCCGAGGCCACTTTCTGCCTGCCGATGGCAAGCATCCCTTCGGAGAGGTCTATTCCGCAGATTTCAGGCGTGGAGTGAGTGGCCGCAAGCGTAATGGGAATGTCGGCTGTGCCCGTGGCTATGTCGAGCACCCTGGGATAGCGAGCCGAGGGGCCGAGCAGATTCACTGCTTTCTGCCGCCAGGCGCGGTCCATTCCAAGGGTTATAGCGCGGTTCATAAAGTCGTAGGACGGGGCTATGGTGTCAAACATATCCCGGACTTGTCCCGACTTGTCGCCCGCGGCAGCGTATGGCTTTACATCCTCTACTTTCATTGCTCGCGTCGGTGAGGGATCTCCTCAGGCTTTGACTCCGAGTGAAGCGAGACAGTCAAGCACGTTCTTGGAGATGCGCTCGGCAAGGTTCTGCTCCGGCGCTTTGACAAACGTGAGGCCTGTGATATGCTCGTAGAGTTCGATATAGCGCTCCGACACTTCCTCACAGAAAGCATCGGTCATCTCAGGCACTTGCTGACCCTCCTTACCCATAAATCCGTTGGCCATAAGCCACTCGCGCACAAACTCTTTTGAGAGCTGGCGCTGGGGCTCGCCATTGCGCAGACGCTCTTCGTAGCCGTCGGCATAGAAGTAGCGCGAGGAGTCGGGGGTATGGATTTCGTCGATGAGTATCACTTTGCCGTCGGCAAGTCCGAACTCATATTTGGTGTCGACGAGTATGAGGCCTTTTTCGGCTGCCATTTCGCTCCCTTTCTTGAAGAGGGCACGGGTGTAGGCGGCCATCGTGTCAAACTGCTCGGCGGTCACGATGCCCTGAGCTATTGCATCCTCTCGTGATATATCCTCGTCATGGCCGGCCTCTGCCTTTGTGGTAGGGGTGATTATCGGCTCGGGGAAACGCTGGTTTTCCACCATCCCTTCGGGAAGGGTGACGCCGCAGATTTCTCGCACACCACTCTTGTAGGCGCGCCAGGCGCTGCCGGCCAAGTAGCCGCGGATTATCATCTCGAGGCGCAGGCCCTCACAGCGGCGACCGATTGTCACCATCGGGTCGGGAACGGCTATCTTCCAGTTGGGCACTTCGGCAGCTGTGGCATCAAGCATCGATGCGGCTATCTGATTGAGAGCCTGCCCCTTATAGGGAATACCCTTGGGGAGAATGACATCGAAGGCCGAGATGCGGTCCGTGGCCACCATAACAAGAAGATCGCTGCCAATGGTGTAGACGTCGCGCACTTTGCCGTGATAGACTGCGGTCTGGCCGGGGAACTGAAATTCGGTGTTTACCAGTGTTGTTGACATAGCTATTTGGAGTATACTGTGGTTTTATCGAGCAAAATTACATATTTCTTGCGAAATGACGAAAAGTTTTTTGCCATTACCGCCGAATTTGCCTATTTTTGCATATTGTAAACCATAAAAACCCGATTCCCGACAAAATGTATATAGTCTCCGCCCGCAAATACCGCCCCTCGACGTTTGCCAACGTTGTGGGACAGCGCGCGCTGACATCGACGCTCAAAAATGCCATCGCTACCGGCCGCCTCGCTCATAGCTATCTCTTCTGCGGCTCGCGGGGTGTGGGCAAGACGTCGTGTGCGCGTATCTTTGCCAAGACAATAAACTGTCAGCACCCTACGGCCGATGGAGAGGCCTGCAATGAGTGTGACTCCTGCCGCTCTTTCAACGACGGTAATTCTATGAATATCATCGAGCTTGACGCCGCCTCCAACAATGGCGTCGACGATGTGCGCCAACTCGTTGACCAGGTGCAAAACCCGCCCTCATCAGGACGATACAGGGTGTTCATTGTCGATGAGGTCCACATGCTATCGACTGCTGCTTTCAATGCGTTCCTTAAGACTCTCGAGGAGCCACCGAGCTATGTGATTTTTATCCTCGCCACCACTGAGAAACAGAAAATTATCCCAACCATTCTCTCTCGTTGCCAAATCTACGATTTCAATCGCATCACTGTGTCCGATATGGTTGACCATCTGAAATATGTGGCCAATCAGGAGGGAATCACAGCTGAGCCGGCAGCCCTCACCGTCATCGCCCGAAAGGCCGACGGCGCAATGCGCGACGCGCTCTCGATTTTTGACCAGGTGGCGGCCTCGTCACGCGGGAATATCACTTACCAGACCACAATCGACAATCTCAATGTGCTCGACGCTGACTACTATAACCGCCTGCTTGATTGTTTCCTCAGCGGCAGGGTACTCGAAAGTTGGCTGATATACAAGGAGATACGCGACCGCGGATTTGATTCCCACTTTTTTATCACCGGACTGGCCGACTACCTGCGCGACCTTATGGTGGCCATAAGCCCTTCCACAATTTCTCTCCTCGAAGCAGATGACGAGGTGAGGGCAGCGATGGCTCAACGGGCTTCAAAATGCCATCCGGAGTTCATATATCGGGCTATGAATCTGTGTAATGATGCAGACCTTAACTGGCGCTCCGCGTCCAACAAACAATTCCTCACGGAGCTGACGCTCGCCAAAATATGCCAATTATCAAGCCCCTCGCAGACCAACAGCGGCAACAGTGAGGGGCAACTGCAAAAAATAGCCGCATCTACCACTAATCCGGCGCCCGTCTCTGCTCCGGCCCCGGCCCCGGCTCCGGCTTCCAACACCACAAAGCCCACAACCGCAGCCGCGCCGGCGCCGGCAGCCGCACCCCCCGTTCCCAAGGCTCCGGCTGCTCCCGCGCCGCCTCATAAGGTGCCCAAGATCTCCGCGTCCGTCCCAAAGAGCGCCACGGTTGGAGCCTTCTCACTGTCTGCCGAAGCCAACAAGCCCGCCGAGGCTAACAGAAATGTGCCGGCATCACAGCCTCAGACTATTAGCAACAAGGAATTCACCCTTGAGCAGCTTCACAAGGCGTGGCACTCTTTCATGAGCCTCCACCCCGAACAGCACATCTTGGTCAACACCATGAGAGCGTCACTGCCGGTGAAGATTGAGGGAGTGGCTTATAAGATGATAATTGAAAACGAAAAGCAACGCGAAGAGCTGGGGCGTGCCCTCCCGGCCCTGCTCTCTCACATCCGCCGGGAGATTGCCAACGATGCTTTCGACCTCGAAATAGAAATTAACCGCGGTGAAGCAGCACCCCACACCTGGAACGAGCGCAAGGTCTTCGACTACATGATTGACCGAAACCCAATCTTTGCTAAAATGGTCTCCGACCTCAACCTAACAATCGGTTGAGCCTGCGACTTTGCATGATGGATAGCAAAGCTCCGACCGATGTCACACAGAGAAGGGTTATCAAATTCATCTGCGTATTACTCAGCTCAAACAGATGCGCGATAAATAGCTTGCTCATTCCCACCACTATGTACATATGCAGGTAGTATATCCACACACTCGTTTTGCGGATATATGTGGAGTTAAATTTTAAGACAGATAGCGACGACGCAACATAGAAGAATCCCACACCTCCAATGAGGGTCCAAAACGGCAGTTGATGAATATATGACAGATATGAGGCTAACACTAAACCGAAGCCTACTAAGGCTGTCTTCACACCACCGACCAATCTTGGCATGAGCCATCCGGCTAAGATAAAGTGAGTTCCGCCCAAGGCTCGCGAGGAAATCAGTTCAAGCGCGTATATGGGAATTTTGTGGTAGAACTGCGCTAAGTTGATTCCGCACATCAGGAGAAACAACACTACAAAGCCGTAGCGATATTTTGATGCCAAACTCATTATCAATAGACTGATTGCCAATGAGTAAACATACCACATAGGCCAGGAATATATGCCTTCGCCCGATAGGATAAGAGTTATTACACACGAAACCGAATTTCGCAGGCCAAACCCGTCGAAAATAAATTTTGTGGCATCAAGAGGTATGTAAATTATAATCCAGAGTAGAAAGAGCTTGAATGATTTCAAGGAGCACTGTCGAAGCTCAGTCGGCTGAGGTTGACGCCCCATTTTTCTTGACAAAAGATAGCCTGAAGCCACAAAGAAAAAGGGGACTGCATTGTTGATGAGCCACTCTATCTCTGAGGGGTAAACGAATCTCGTCATCGCCGACCAATGTATTTCTACCACACACCAGGAAAAAAACAGTTTAAAGATGTCAACTCCTGTCATAAAACAAATTTCTATTCAATTTAATCATCGTGGTGAAGTGCCGAGAATATTATCGAGGCTTTTGACGGGCCTACAACTTCAGCTATGGAATTAATATCGGCCTCGCGCAGACGCTTAAGGCTCTTAAAATGAGTGAGTAAGGCCGTGCGTGTGCGTTCGCCCACACCTTTGATGCCGTCGAGCTCCGACACTGTCTGGCTCTTTGAGCGCCGATTGCGATGATGGGTGATGCCGAAGCGATGCGCTTCGTCGCGCAGGGCTTGTACCACTCTGAGCGTCTCCGAATTTTTGTCGATATAGAGGGGGATGGAGTCGCCCGGAAAGTAAATCTCCTCGAGCCTTTTGGCTATGCCGACAACAGCTATAGTGCCGCGAAGCCCCATCTCATCGAGGGCCTCCACGGCCGATGAGAGTTGCCCTTTGCCTCCGTCGACCACTATCAGCTGCGGCAAGCCATTCCCTTCAGCCTGCAACCGTGTGTAGCGCCGCGTGAGCACCTCTTTCATTGATGCGAAATCATCCGGGCCTTCTACTGTGCGAATGTTGAAGTGGCGATAATCTTTCTTTGAGGGCCGGGCATCGCGAAACACCACGCACGATGCCACAGGATTTGTCCCCTGGATGTTTGAGTTATCGAAACACTCTATCCAGCGGGGGAGCTCCGAGAGGTGAAAGTCTGATTTTATCCGCTCCAGTATCCTATCGGTGCGCGCAGCGGGGTCTCGCTTCTCTCGCGTCTTCAACTTGTCAATGTGATGCTGCCGAGCGTTGCGCTGCGACACATCGAGGAGTTTGGCCTTATCTCCCCGCTGGGGCACAGTAAATCGCACTCCCGGCATCTCTACATCAGGCACCTCAGACACTATCACCTCATCATACTCCACTCCGAGGGTCTCGGCCACCTCCGTCATTGCATAGGCCAGCATCTGAGCCGGCGGCTCGTCAAGCCTCCGGCGGTATTCAAGCGTGACACTGCGCACCACAGCGCCGCTATGCACACGCATATAGTTGATATAGACATCACTCTCGTCTTCATACAGGCCGAACACATCGACATCTGTCACCGTCTGAGAGACTATGACACTCTTGGCGCGATAGCGGGATATGAGTTCATATTGTGTCTTGATATCCTGCGCTTCCTCAAATCGCAATTCCATTGAGAGGGCGTCCATCTCCGAGCGTAGGTGATGGAGCAGCTCTGAAGTATCCCCCTTGAGTATGGTCTTGACTTTCTCAATTTCCGCCATATAGTCCGCCTGACTGACAAGGCCGCAACAAGGCCCCAAGCAGCGCTTCAGGTGATAGTCCAGACATAGCCGCCCTTTGGAGCGGGCTATGTAGTCGGGCGTAATCAGATGCCGGCAGGAGCGGATATGGTAGAGATGCCTGATGAGGTCAAGTGTGGCCCGCGCAGAGCCGGTATCGGCATACGGACCATAGTATTTTGAGCCATCACGCACTCGCTCGCGGGTCATAAACACTCGCGGATAAGGCTCGTTGGTAACCACTATCCAGGGATACGACTTATCATCCTTGAGAAGCACATTATAGCGAGGCTGATATGTTTTTATCATCGAGGCCTCAAGGTTGAGGGCATCCTGCTCCGTCGGCACCACTATATAGCTCATATCAGCAATGGCACGCACCAGCAGGTTGGTGCGGACCGACTGATGTGTGCGATTAAAATAGGAGCTAACCCGCCGCTTGAGATTCTTCGCTTTCCCCACATATATCACCGTCCCCTCAGAGTCATAATAGGTGTAGACTCCGGGGGTGTCCGGAAGAATCGAAATCTTCTCCTCAAGCGCTGCCGACTTGCGGTGTTTAGGCATTGCGGATGGTGCGGTCTCCTGTGGCTAACCTCAATATGTGATGAGCGATGTCACCTCGACATCCTGAGGCAGGGTGGCACGGCCATTGAGGGCTGTGAGCTCTATGATAAAGTTGATATAGATTTTCTTGGGGTTCATCTGCTTCACAAGGTTGTAAGCTGCAGCCATTGTGCCACCCGTTGCAAGGACGTCATCGTGGAGCACCACTATATCATCTTCCGTGATGGCGTCGCGATGAATTTCAATAATATCCTTGCCATACTCCTTATCGTATGACGCCTGAATTGTATCGGCTGGAAGTTTACCCGGCTTGCGCACAGGCACAAATCCCGCCCCAAGTTCGAAGGCAAGAATCGATCCGCCTATGAAGCCGCGGCTCTCTATCCCCACCACTTTTGTGACACCCTTGTCGCGGTAGAGCTGGGAGAGGTCCCAACCAATGATATGCAGGCCGCGGGGGTCCTTGAACAATGTGGTAAGATCTTTAAAGACGATTCCTTTTTGCGGGAAATCAATCACGTCACGAATACGAGATTTCAGATATTCCATTTCTGTCAGTTTGTTTATATTATTTTGATATTGTGTTAATTAAGAGTGAAATGTTCCACGTGGAACACACGGAAACATCATCTTCCGAGCAGGAGCAGAAGGATGTTTACGTCAGCCGGCGAAATGCCGGGAATACGAGAGGCCTGGCCAATGGTCTCGGGATTTATATGTTGCAACTTCTGTCGGGCTTCAGTAGATAGTGCCTTGATTGTTGAGTAGTCAATCTTGCCTCTCAATGACAGCCCCTCGAGGCGATGAAGCTTTGCTGCATTATCGCGCTCGCGCTTTATATAGCCTTGGTACTTTAATAGTATCTCCGCTGCTTCGAGTATCTCCTGTCGACGCTGTGTCTCTATATTATTGTCAATGAACTGCCCGAACGACGGGACAGCGCTCGACAGAGACTCAATAGTTACGGCAGGCCTGAGGAGCAACGATTCGAGCTTTACGCTCTGCTTTATCGGTTGCTCTCCTATGCTCTCAAGCCAAGGGTTTACATCGCCCGGGGAGACCGAGCAGGAGGAGAAATATTGTATCAGCGAGTCACGTTGGGCGCGCTTCGACTCCATGGCTGTAATTCTGTCGGCTTTGGCAAGTCCGATTTGAGCCGCGCGGGGAGTGAGGCGCATATCGGCATCATCTTGACGAAGGAGTATGCGATATTCTGCCCGTGAAGTAAACATTCTATACGGCTCATCAACTCCCTTCGTCACAAGGTCGTCTATCAAAACACCGATATAGGCTTCATCTCTTGCCAACGTAAAGGTCTCGCCGGGTTTTACCACTGAAAGCGCCGCATTGATTCCAGCTATCAGCCCCTGGCCGGCCGCTTCCTCATAACCGGTTGTGCCATTCACCTGACCGGCAAAATAAAGGCCCGGGATGAGCTTGGTCTCAAGAGAGTGATGCAGTTGAGTG
Organism: Duncaniella sp.; assembly: GCA_022511285.1. Taxonomy (GTDB): domain Bacteria; phylum Bacteroidota; class Bacteroidia; order Bacteroidales; family Muribaculaceae; genus Duncaniella. The sequence continues at coordinate 37,123 of JAFLRW010000001.1, read as the reverse complement.
GGGTCAAAAAAGTCATACTCTATCGCATACCCCGGGCGATATAACTGCACATCACGCAAGGCAGGGATGGTCTGAAGCGCCTCAAACTGTATATTTACCGGGAGTGACGATGAGAATCCATTGAGATAATACTCGGTGGTCGATTCCCCTTCCGGCTCGAGAAACAACTGATGCTCGCTCTTATCAGCAAAAGTGACTATCTTTGTCTCTATACTTGGACAATAGCGAGGCCCTATACTCTGAATCTGCCCATTGTAGAGAGGCGAGTCGGGCAAACCTTTTCGGAGTATTTCATGAGTCTCGGCGTTGGTATATACGGTGTAGCATGGGCGCTGACGCAAAGTTCGTTCCACACCGGGAAGATAGGAGAATTTATGTCCGTCGTCATCGCCCTCCTGCATAGTTGCAAGGGAAAAGTCTACAGAACGACCGTCAATACGCACAGGCGTTCCGGTCTTCATTCTATCTGTCGTAAAGCCTAAATCTTTTAGCTGTTCGGTCACACCATGAGCGGCAGGCTCTGCAACTCGACCTCCCTCTATTTTGACCGGGCCTATATGCATCAATCCGTTAAGGAAGGTTCCGGCAGTCAGAATCACCGCCTTAGCTCTAAACTCAACTCCAAGCGCAGTTTTAACCCCGGCAACTCTGCCATCGGAAATGACAAGGGAGATCACTGAATCCTGCCACATAGAGAGGCGAGGGGTCTGCTCAAGGATGGAACGCCACGTGAGCGAGAACACCATACGGTCGGCCTGTGCTCTGGGGCTCCACATTGCCGGCCCTTTGGAGCGATTCAGCATTCTGAACTGAATGGACGAGCGGTCAGTCACCACCCCCATCATGCCGCCGAGGGCATCAATCTCACGCACTATCTGCCCCTTGGCAATGCCGCCGACGGCAGGATTACAGCTCATCTGAGCTATCTTGTTCATGTCAATTGTAATGAGCAGCGTATCAGCACCAAGGGTAGCTGATGCGTGGGCCGCTTCACAGCCGGCATGACCGGCTCCCACCACTATTACATCATAGTCAAAGCGCATGATCTGACGAAGATATTAGGTTGTCAAACATATCAAGTGCCTCATTTTCAAAGGATTCCATAACCTCCCTTTCTCCCGGGCCCTTATCGTTAATGCCGCAAAGATGGAGCACTCCGTGAATTATCACCCTGTAAAGTTCGCGGCGAAAAGTAGTTCCAACCATCTCTGCGTTGGTGGATACAGTGTCTAATGAAATAAACATATCGCCACTCACTCTCCTACCACGCGAATAGTCGAATGTAATAATGTCGGTAAAATAGTCGTGGCTCAAAAATTGCCTGTTTACTTCAAGGATTCTACGGTCATCACAAAAAATGTAGGCAAGCGGACCGACTATGCGCTTATGACGCTGCGCCACACTGTCTATCCACTGCGACAACAAACCTGTGTCTATATCCGGCATATCAACGCCGTCAGTAAGCCATTGAATCTGATTCATACCCACAAAGTTAGTGAAAATATCAATCAGTCGCTACACAAATTTTTTCTGGAGCATTGATTGACACCGCGATTTTAAGCATATCACCCTATCGCTCAACGCCTTATCTAAATTTTGAGCCTCTGAGAATCGAATATTCCGGCGCTCTCGTGCATCCTTTCGCAAATTTTCAACGCTCAAAGCCCGAAATCGACTGCCGTTTAGTTGTAATCTACGGAAAAAAGTATTATCTTTGTAAATAGACTTTTGCCAGCTTCCAATCTGCTGTAAGAAAATTATTATCGGAGTTTAAGGTCAAAGAACATAAAGCGGGTTTCTAACGGTTCTTCCGGAGATAAGTCAAGAAATGCGCGTTCCTCCTGTTCGGTTTTATACAAAAGTTTGAAACCGTTTTTCTCATAAAAATGTAGGGTCTTATCGTTGTTATATGCGTCCACAACAATGAAACGGCACCCGGTCTTATTGTCAAAAGAGCGAAACCACCCTTTTAGAAAGTCAAGAATCTGACTGCCGATATGAAGACCTCTGCCTCTGTACTCAGAGGAAACGCCCAACCGCCCGATAAGGACAGCAGGATAATTCATACCACGTTTGGCGTTGGTAACGCTCCGTTGCAGACGGTTTCTGGCAGAGCCGGCCATAAACTGCGCTTTAACACTATCATTAGCCAAAGTAACCAACCCTAAAATCTTCGAGGGATCAGCGGTGTTAATCCACGCATAAGTCTTTCCAAGCAATTCGGTTTCATAAAGAAAAGCATCTTTTGAAAAAAACTCATCGAGGTCGCTGTCTTCGCAGGAAAAAGGCACACAATAAGTTGCAACATCAGCCGTATAAGGCCGCATCACAGCATCGCGTTCAAGGATAAAACAATCTTGGGTCATTCTTTCTTATCCTTTGGAGGAAAAATGAACTCGCGAGATTTTTTTAAAAATTCAGCTATTTGCGCTTCGCGTTCAGGTGACAGATTAGGAGTAGGAAGTTTGCCATTACGCTCTGCTTCTTCAACGAAAGCTCTTGCCGATTCACCCGTAAGTACAGGGGATGAATTTATTGTCATTGCCATAACAGATTCTATATTAGAACACAAAGTTACAACATTATAACGAAGAAATCAAAGAAATGGATGTTAAAGCCTTACATTACTCTGCTCATACAGAGCGAAAAGTAATTTAAAAATCTCCTCCTTTGAGAAAGGCTTCTGATTTTTTCACTACCTTTGCACTATGCAAAGGGTATTATTTCACTCCACAATCTTCGGGCCCATCCGCTCGCGTCGGCTCGGAGTGTCGCTCGGCATCAACCTCACCCCCAACGACGGTAAGGTGTGCACCTTCGACTGCCTCTACTGCGAGGCTGGTTTCAACGCCCAAGGCCCCGGCACCACCGGATTCGCGCCTCGGAGCGAAGTGGCCCGACTCCTCCGCGAGAAGCTGAGCGAAATGAGCCGAAATGGCGCCCCCCTTGACGTTATCACCTTCTCGGGCAACGGCGAGCCCACTCTCCACCCTGAATTTCCCGACATCATTACCGACACGCTGCAGCTCCGCGACAGATTCTTCCCGCAAGCTAAAGTCAGCGTGCTCAGCAATTCTACAAAGATATTCTCGCCCAAGGTGGCCGACGCACTAAGGAGCGTTGACAACAATATCCTCAAACTTGACTCCGCCGTCACGTCGACCATCCAAACCCTCGACCGCCCCACCCTACCCTCTCTATCGGCAGAGAACATAATCGACGGGTTATGCGCCTTCGGAGGAGAATGCATAGTGCAGACCCTACTGACGCGCGGACATCACGATGGCAAAGAGGTCGACAACACCACCCCCGCTGAAATTTCAGCACTCATTGCCGCCTACAATGCCATCAAGCCTCGAAGCATCATGCTCTACTCCATCGACCGCAAGACTCCTGCCGAACACCTTGAGAAAGTACCTGCCGAGGAGCTGACCTCCATTGCTAACCGTATCATGGCCGAAACCGGTATACCGGTAGAAACCGCCTAACGCACATAGAATCTGACTTTGGAAACCATCATCCCACGCCCTCTCCGCCATGGCGACAGAGTGGCCATCCTATCTCCGGCGAGCATTATCAAGCCTCAAGTGGTATATCAGTCGATGCCCGTAATCGCCTCTCAGGGGTGGAGCGTCTATGCCGCCGAACACGCCTTCGACCGCCACGGCACATACGCCGGCACAGATGACAATCGCTATGCCGACCTTGAAACGGCACTCCTCGACCCCGACACGCGAGCCATAATCTGCTCCCGCGGAGGCTATGGCGCGGTCCATCTGCTCGAACGCCTAAACCGGCTCCCGCTGCGCGACGATCCGAAATGGATAGTCGGCTATTCCGACATTACAGCCCTACACGCTCTAATGAACTCCAAAGGAATAGCCAGCATCCACGCTCCTATGTGCAAACACATCGCTGCCCACGCCGGGCGCGATGCCGACAGCCAAAGGCTTTTCAACATCCTGCGGGGGCTGAATAGCCCCGTATCGCTCGGCTCTCACTCCCTCAACCGTACCGGAACGGCCTCAGGGCCTCTCCTCGGCGGAAACCTCGCGGTAGCGGCCGGCCTACTCTCCACCCCATTTTCTCCATTCCGTCCGGGCTCGATTCTATTCATTGAAGATATTGCCGAACCCATATATAAGGTGGAGCGAATCCTCTACACCCTCCGCCTCAGCGGAGTGCTCGGCTCGCTTGGCGGACTCATAGTAGGCCGATTCACCGACTATACCCCTGACCGTGACAATCCAAGTATGGAAGCAATGATTGCCCGCATCACCGCCGACTACTCCTATCCCATCGCCTTCGGAGTGCCCATAGGCCACGTTGACCACAACATCCCGATGCTCTGCGGAGTCAAATCCACCCTCAGCGTCACCCCCTCAGGCGCCACCCTCTCATAACTGATTCAATCCCCATCCCCACCTGATTCATTCGGTTTTGTCTGTAGATTAAGTGTTTTTTCACATCGAAATTAAGCAAACATCAAGAAAATAATCTATCTTTGCAGATTGAATAAAACCACACCTACTCATAATAATGGAAATGAACGAACTTGACCGTATCAGCTATGCCCTCGGAATGAGCATGGGCAACAATTTCCGCGCCTCAGGCATTGAGAAAATCAATGTCAGCGAGTTTGCCGACGGCGTCGCTGCCATCTTCGACGGCGCCAAGCCCAAAATGACCTACGATGAAGCTAAAGCCGAAATACAGCGCTACTTCTCAGCCCTCGAAGCCCGCCAGAAGGCTGAGGCTGAAAAAGCAGGCGAGATAAACGCCGCTGCCGGAGCCGAATACCTCAAGAAGAACGGGGCTCGCCCGGAGGTAATCACACTCCCCTCAGGGCTCCAATATGAAGTAATCACCCCGGGCGACGGCCCCTCTCCGAAGGAGACAGACCGCGTGGAGGTGCACTACACCGGCCGTCTCATCGACGGCACCGTGTTTGACAGCTCTGTGGAGCGCGGCACACCGGCCACATTCGGAGTCACACAGGTTATTCCGGGTTGGGTTGAGGCCCTCCAACTGATGAAAGTGGGGGCAAAATGGCGTCTTCACATCCCGTCATCACTGGCTTACGGTCCGCAGGGCGCAGGTCCCATCGGTCCCAACGCCACCCTCATATTCGACGTTGAGTTGCTGCGCGTGCTCTGATGCGACACCTTCTGACACTCCTCATCCTCGCCCTGACTGCGCCGCTATGCAGAGCGTCCGAGGCCGCCGACTCGCTTGAGCGTGCCCTGGCCACTCACTGGGGCTCTGCCATCAACCTCTCCCGCCTCTCCGGCGCCGAGGCTGATGCCTTCACTCGCGGCTTTGCCGACCATTGCTCCGAGCCCAACGACTCCCTCACCACACAATACATCCGGGGAGCAATGTTTGCTGCCGAAATCACCCGTTCCGTGCGCTCGGCAGCGGCCTTAGGGCTCGACATCGACTCCGCCACCCTCTCCGCGGCGCTCCTCAGTGTGCTCCGCGGCGAAGATGTAGGCTTCACTCCGCAGCAGGCCGCTGACTATATTGACGTCAAAGTGGCCCCCGACGAGGCCCGTGAGTTTGCCGACTCCACACAACAGCAGTTCATCTCCGCAGTCGCAACCACTCCCGGAGCCATACAGACCCCCTCGGGAGTAGTGTTTATCACCCTGCGTGAGGGCTCCGGCCCAAACCCGACTGCCGGACAGACGGTCCTCACATCCTACACCGGGCGCCTTTCCGACGGCTCAATCTTCGACGCCACCTCAGCTCCGGTGGCCCTGACCATCGGAGGCCTCGTCGACGGATTCAATGAAGCCCTCCTCCTGACTCAAGTCGGCGGGCAATACCGCATCATAATCCCTGCGGCTCTTGCCTACGGGTTGGAAGGAATCCCCGGAATTATCCCCGGCGGCGCAGCCCTCGACTTCACGATAGAAATCAATGAAATTAAATAATCACAACAAAACACCTTACCAACAATGAAAAAGATTGTTTTAGCTTGCGGCGCAGCCGCAGCTATCCTCGCAGTGGCCACAGGCTGCTCGGGAAGCGGCAGCGATAACGCTGCTTTCACCGACTCTCTGTCCGTAGCATTCGGTGAATCTAACGGTACCCGCTTGGCTACCGACTACAACGTCAGCCTCTCCGACGAGCAGAAAGCAACGATGCGCAAAGAAGACATCCTCCGCGGCATCAAGCAGGTGGTTATGACCGACACCACTCAACAGGGCTACCTCACAGGCCTTAGCATCGGCCTCGGCCTTGCCGGACAGATCATGCGCTTCGAAGAGGCCGGCATCAATATTGACCGCGCCAAAGTCTACGAGGCATACGCCAAGGCGTTTGTCAACGACAGCATTTCACCCGACAAAGTTCGCCAGGTAGAGGAAGAGTTCCAGGCGCTCTCACAGAAGGCCAACCAGCTCATGATGGACTTCTATGACCAGAAAGCAGCCGCCGAACGCAAGGCTAAGGAAGAAGCCCCCGAGGCTGTTGAAAACACCAAAGCCGGCGAAGAATATATCAAGAAAATGATTGCTGACGACCCCACTGTCACCGTCACAGGCTCCGGCCTCGTCTATAAAGTGATCTCCGAAGGCTCAGGCGAGCCCGTCGGTGAAGGCGGCCGTGCCGTGGTTAAATACTCAGGTCGTCTCGTCGACGGCACCGAGTTTGACAGCAACTCTGAAGGCGTAACATTCTCCACCAACCGCGTTGTGCCCGGCTTCGGCGAGGGTCTCGCCATGATGAAGAAAGGCGCTCACTACATCCTCATCATCCCCGGCAAACTTGCCTATGGCATCGACGGCGCTCCCCAAGCAGGAATCGGCCCCAACGCCACCCTTATTTTCGATGTTGAGGTAGTCGACATCCCCAAATAATCGACACCCCCAACAAACACTTCATAAATCCGGCCCCGCAGCCTGTCACAAAAGGCTTGCGGGGCTATTTTGCCAAAAACTGTTCGCCGAACTATTTAATTCAAACAGTGTTATATTTCAAAAATTATCCGTAAATTTGCAATAGAAACCAAAAGGGGACATAATATGGCAAGACCGATTAAGGAAACGCCCGAACTAAAGGGCAAAGATGCAGTTCGATTTGAGACTCTCATATCGAACCCAAAACCTGTTTCCAAGGAGGATAAGGAAAGGGCGAGGAAAGCCTATGAGACCATGAAATCAATTAGTAATTTTCAATGGTAAGATGGATTTTAGTATACTTCGCCAATTAGTCTATAAAAACAGCCTCTTTTCGTAAGCTTATTTCGGTCGACATCCCCAAATAAAGAGTCTATTCTCTTTTAGCTCTTCACTCGGAGCTATCGGATTTGTCTATTGTTACAGATAACTCCGATAGCTCCGATTCTTCATTATATTTCCGAAAAATTCACTACCTTTGCGCAAAAACAAGCCACTCTCATACTATGCACAGACTAATCACATCTCTCTTGGCCATCACGCTGCTCGCCATTACAGCCTTAGCCAAGGGTCCGCTCACTTTCGACAGCACCAACATTGACTTCGGTTCTGTTCGCGCCGACGGAGGCCCTGTCACCATGCATTACACCTACACCAACACATCTTCAGCCCCCGTAGCCATCGTCACCGTCACCAACGGAGGTTGCGGATGCACCCGTCCGGAGTTCTCACCCCGCCCCATCAAACCCGGCGAAAAAGGCGAAATAACCATCACCTTCAACCCCTCGACATTCCGTGGCGAGGTGTCGCGCGAAGTCAAGGTGCAGCTTTCTTCACAGAAGTCGCGCCTAAAGCTCCGGTTCTCAGGCTCCGTAATCCCGGCTAAGAAAAAATAACCCCGCTTCTGACTATGATTCGTCACCTCCTCCACCTCCTGGCCGCCATCATAATCACCCTCTCTGCCTCCGCTCAGGCCTCGTGGACTGCCACAGCCCACGACTTCGGAGCTTTCTCCGAAGACCTCGGCACCGTCTACTGCACCTTCTCGCTCGTCAACACCTCCTCACAGCCCATTGCCATTCTGAGCGCGCGCGCCAACTGCGGATGCACCCGTCCGGAATACTCCACCGCCCCGATTGCCCCCGGCGACACCGCCACAATCAGAGTTGGGTTCGACGCCGTCGGACGCCCCGGCCGATTCCAAAAACAAATTGTGGTTGACTGCAGCGCCGACCCACTTCGCACCCGCCTCACCATCTCCGGGACAGTAATCGGCGCCGCCAACACCCTCGCAACTCGCTTCCCCATACAAGCGGGCGCCATCCGCCTACGCACTCTCACCATCCCCTACGGAAAAGTGATTCACGGCACCACTCCCGGGCAATATATCGAAGCCTACAATACCACCCCCGACACCATACGCCCCACCATCATCCACACTCCCTCCTATATCTCATCATCCATCCAGCCCCCAGTCGTGCCCCCGGGCGAACAGTTCATAGTATCCACAATCCTCTACACCACCCGCACCCCCGAGTGGGGACCGGTCACCGACTCTATCCTCGTAGCTCCGCGGCCGGGCGACAATCCGGTCAAAATAGAGACTGTAGCCATCGTGGCCGAAGACTTCTCACACCTCACCGACACTCAGCTTGCCGAAGCTCCGCAGCTCGACACATCGACCACGGCCCTTGACCTCCGCACAATCTCCCGCTCCTCATCCCCCGCGCGCCACTCTTTCGACATCATCAACCGCGGCCGCTCCACCCTCGTAGTCCGACGCATTTCCTGCACCGACCCCGCCGTGTCAAACATTTCTATCAAGAACACACGCATCAAGCCGGGCAAAAAGACCTCGGTCACCGTCACCATCGACCCCGCTCTAATACCATCCTCGGCCGAACTCCTTAATGCCAGAGTCAACATCATAGCCAACGATCCGGCCAACCCCACCACAACCGTCCGAGTCGTTGCCGAAGTAAAATAATCCCACAATTTCAGCTATGCAGCACCCCGAAAATTCCGACTCCTATTCCGGCCTCACAGTCAACCCGGGCATACCACAACCACCCACCGTCAACCCCTACCTCCGCCCGCGTCAGCGGCGCCGCGACAACACCCCCTCAACCTCCGAAATAATCCAAGGCATACTCCGCGGCGACATCACGATGCTCTCGCGAGCTGTAACCCTCATCGAAAGCACTGCGCAGCCCCATCAGGCCATCGCTCAAGAGATTATTGAAAAGTGCCTCCCTCATTCCGGCGACTCGCGTCGAATAGGCATCACGGGGGTCCCCGGCGCCGGGAAAAGCACATCTATCGACACCTTCGGAATCCACGCCATAAATCAAGGCCACCGCATAGCTGTCCTGGCCATCGACCCCTCAAGCGAGCGCACCAAAGGCAGCATCCTGGGCGACAAAACCCGCATGGAAAAGCTCGCTGTCCACCCCGACGCGTTCATTCGCCCCAGCCCTTCGGCCGGTTCTCTCGGCGGCGTGGCTCGCAAGACGCGTGAGACTATCATCCTCTGCGAGGCGGCCGGTTACGACACTATCCTCGTCGAAACCGTCGGTGTAGGGCAAAGCGAAACGGCGGTCCACTCGATGGTCGACTTCTTCCTCCTCATTCAGCTCGCCGGCACCGGCGACGAGCTTCAGGGCATCAAACGCGGAATCATGGAGATGGCCGACGGCATTATTATCAACAAGGCCGACGGCGACAACATCCCACGAGCCCTCCTGGCTCAAGCTCAGTTCCGAAACGCCCTCCATCTGTTCCCCACACCCCCTTCGGGCTGGACTCCCGAGGTGCTGACTTACTCCGGTTACTACGAAATCGGAATCCCCGAAATCTGGGATATGATTGACCGCTACTTTGCCCACGTCAAAGCCAACGGCTATTTCGACTCTCGCCGAGCAAGCCAGGCTCGCTATTGGATGTTTGAGACAATCGACTCGCAGCTCCGGGCTCACTTCTACGACAACCCTATGATTCACAGCCTGATTGCCGAAAAGGAATCTCGGGTGCTCCGGCAGCGACAAAGCCCATTCACCGCCGCACGCGAAATCCTCGACACCTATTTTGACAAAATAAACCCCTAAAGAGTTTGATTTTCACTAAAATCTGTTCTTTCTCTCAAAATAATTAATTACCTTTGCGATTATCAATTAACCAATACAAATAATCCATCAAAAACAACACCTCAGCATCGTATGAAGAAATTTTTACTCTCTTTTGCTACTGCTGTGATGGCAACTTTTGCCGCATCTGCCGCAACGGAAACCTTCACGTGTTCCTCTCTCGGAGGCGCTAATATCCAGCCGATGACCGATGTCACCATTGGCAATGCCGTCACTCTCTCTTTTGCCAAAGGTTCAGGCTCCAATGACCCCGGCTATTTCAACAACGGAAAAGACATTCGTCTCTATGCCAACAACTCAATGACCGTAACCGCCGCTGAGGGCTACAAAGTTGAAAAACTCGTTTTCACCATCAGCGACAATTCTCAGCTCGCTGCTGTTTCAGCCTCACTCGGCACCGTGGCTCCACAGGCTCAGGGCGACACCCAGCTCACTTGGACCGGCGATGCATCTAAATTCACCCTCTCGATAGGCGCCAAAGCCGACTTTGGCACAGACACGAACAAGGCCGGCCAGCTTCGCTTCAAAGCTGTTGAAGTGACATATTCTGCCGGACAAGGTCAAACCGAACCCGACGAGCCCGAGACTCCGACCGAAACTCCTCACTACACCGTGGCCGAGGCTCTCGACCTCATCTCAAAGGGCTTCGAGGGCGATGCTCAGGTGACAGGCGTTATCTCTGAAATCCAAGAGGTCAACACATCTTTCGGCAACGCAACCTACTTTATCAAAGACGCCCTCACCGACGAGGCAAGCCTCGAAGTTTACCGCGGCTACTACCTTGACGGCACCAAGTTCACCGACGCCAACCAAATCGCCGTGGGCGGCAAAGTCACCGTCGATGGTAAGCTCGTCAACTACAACGGCACCTACGAGTTCACCTCCGGCAGCAAAATCCTTGAATACACCGCTCCCGAAGTCGACCCCGACCAGCCCGACGTGCCCACCGAAGAGTCTGTAACCTTCGACTTCACCAAGCCCTCTCTATTCAGCGCTGACTATAGCGACGAAGGCGAAAGCAATGACGAATACATCCTCGACGGCGAAAGCTTTACCAACGACGTCGTCACCATCTCTTTCGCTGCCACCGAGGACGCTTCAAGCAAGCCCCGCTTCTACTACGGCACAGGCTCTAACGCCGGATGGACCCTCCGTTTCTATAAGGACAACACCGTCACCTTAGCTTGCGACGAGGGCTACAAACTCACCTCCATCAAGTTTAACGGCACAAACCTCACCGGCTGGACCATCTCCAACGGCGCTCTCAACGGCAGCACCTGGACACCCGAAGGCACTGTCAACACCGTATCTTTCTCCAAGGAAGCAACCGGCAGCAACCCCGCCATCAAGACAATGACCGTCTACTACGCACCCACCTCATCGGCCCTCACCGCCATTGAGGCTGCCGACAGCGACGCCCCGGTTGAATACTTCAACCTCCAGGGCATCCGCGTAGCCAACCCCGAGGGCGGCATCTTCATCCGCCGTCAGGGCAACACCGTCACAAAAGTGATTCGCTAATATCACACCCCCTTAACCCACACGCCCGCTCATCACCCGAGCGGGCGTTTTTTCTGCCCAAACCCAAAAAATTGTGAGGAAACAGGGGTAATTCCATCAAAAAAATTGTGAGGAAACTATGGTTTTCCCCGAAAAAAATTATGAGGAAACAAAAAAACAACCTAACTTTGCACTATAACTCAACCACTTATGCCACTCACTTGACTTTATGCATCTACTTTCCGAGTGCCGGATTTTGACCTTCGGATAGCGTCTGTCACCAACCAAAATTTGCAAACGCAAATAAAAATCGCTATGTTGATAACTTTTTTGTCTTCGGGTGTTTGAGTTTGCAAATTATTTTGCGTAACTTTGGGACTCTAATTCCCAATCTTATGTCTGCCTCCATCCCCTACCATATTCCTGCACTCCTTGACGAGACCATCATCGGCCTCAATATCAAGCCATCAGGGACCTACGTCGACGCCACCTATGGCGGTGGAGGCCACACAAACGCCATCATTGAGCGCCTCTCGGCCTCTGAAGGCGGTCGCGTGTTCGCCTTCGACCAGGACACCGATGCCATAGCCCGCGCCCCCAAGGATGAGCCCCGACTCGTGATGGTCCACTCCAACTTCCGCTACATCACAAACTTCCTGCGATTCCACAACGTCACAGCCGTCGACGGTATTCTGGCCGACCTCGGAGTGTCGTCACATCATTTCGACGATGCCACACGCGGATTCTCCTTCCGCGCCGACGGCCCGCTCGATATGCGCATGAACCGCAACGCCCGCCTCACGGCCGCCGAACTCCTCAACACCGCATCGCCTGAATCACTGACATCAATCCTAAAGAACTATGGCGAGCTCGCCCAGGCCCGCCGTATAGCCGACGCAATCATCCGCCGCAGGAACCAGGGACACCCGTTTGAGACCATCTCGTCGCTCCTCGACACCATCTCGCCCCTAATTGACCCAAGGAAAGAAAAAAAGGAGCTTGCACAGGTGTTTCAGGCACTGCGAATCTACGTCAACGACGAGCTCTCCGCACTGAGAGCCCTCCTCAACTCTGCCCCTCGCCTGCTCCGCCCGAATGGCAGAATCGCAATTATCACATACCACAGCCTCGAAGACCGCCTCGTCAAAAACTTCCTGAAGACCGGAAACATCGAAGGAATAGTCAACAAAGACTTCTACGGACACATCCAGGCCCCCCTGCGCCAGCTCTCCTCAAAGCCGATAATCCCAACCGCCCAAGAAATTGAGCGCAACCCCCGCTCTCGATCCGCAAAACTCCGCATAGCTGAAAAAATTTAATCTCAACATCCTAATCATGGCCAAAACAAAAAAATCGGGAATAGGCAGACGGGTAGCCTTCGGACAGGTTATATCCATTGATTTCTTTGCTCGCCACTGGCTCCCCATCGTAATATTCATCATAGTGATGATGGTCTATATCACCACTAAATTCACCTATCGCAGCAACATCGAACATATCACGGCTCTCGAACAGAAACTCGAAACTATTGAAAACGAACGGGACCGCGAACGAAGCAAATTCCGCAGCCGCACACGCGAAACATCTATGCAGCAGATGGTAGACTCTCTACATCTTGGTCTGCGAGTTCAGCCACAACCGGCCTACACAATCCAACCTAAATAACACAACACACACCTAATCTCCTCTATCAAGATGGCAGCAAAAAAAGCCAACGACAACCGCACAAACATCCTTTTCCGCTACGGCATCGTGGTGCTCGGCATCCTAATGTTCTCAGCCAAGATTATAATGACCTTGACTGAAAACACCGTGGTCTATGCCGACTTCTGGAACGAACGAACCTCGAGGGAAATGAGCGAGAGCTTCGAGATAATCCCTCATCGCGGAAACATCCTCGCCTCCGACGGCTCAATTCTTGCCACCAACCTCAATTTCTACACCGCGCGTCTTGACTACAGGGCTGAGAAGTTCTCACCCAAGACCCTCCGCGACTCCATTGACGCCCTTGCCGAACAGATGGCCATCCACTTCCCCGTCAGGACAGCGGCCGAGTGGAAATCACACCTCCTGAAGCCTCTCGACACAGCGCCCAACAAGCGCCCGAGAGCCTACAAGCTCATCTCCGGGCTGAGCCACGCCGATATGCAGCTCATCAAAACATTCCCCTACTTCAGAAAACGGAGCCGCAACCACTCCGGCCTCACATTCGAGAGATATATGCGCCGCTTCAACCCATACGGCAACATGGCGAAACGCTCCATCGGCCGTGTCGGCGAGACAAGTTTGAGCAAGGAAATCCACGGCATTTCAGGTATTGAAATGGCTCTCGACACTCTCCTCTACGGCACCACCGGCCACACCCACAAGGTGCATCTCACAAAGGATATTGCCGATATGGCTGCAGTCCCGGCAATCCCCGGATGCGACATTGTCACCACTATCGACATAAATATGCAGGACATTTTGGAAAACGAACTCAACAATGTCCTCGACTCCTGTGGCGCCGACTGGGGGCTCGCAGTGCTGATGGACGTAAAGACCGGCGACATCAAAGCAATCTCAAACCTTGAGCTCAGCCCCGACGGCACCGAATATATCGAAGCCCTCAATCGCGCCGTGATGCGATATGAGCCGGGCTCTGTGGTCAAAACCCTCTCTATGATGATAGCTCTCGAGGACGGCATTGTCAAAAACCTTGACGAAACCCTCCCCACCGGCTCCGGATGGGCCTATGCGGGCGGACGTCCCATCACCGATGCCCACCACTCCACCTCTATCCGCGTCGGCGATGTCATCGAACAATCTTCCAACATAGGAATGGCCCGCATCATCACTCGAGCTTACGACTCTATCCCCGGACGCTTCTACTCCAGAATCAAACAGCTCGGATTCCTCGACCCTCTCAACACCGGCATAGCAGGCGAAGTCACTCCGCGCATTGACTCCGTCCCAACACGCCGCGACGGACGTATAGCCATGTCGCGCCAATGCTATGGATATGCCACTGAAATCCCCCCCATCTACACTCTCGCCCTTTACAATGCGATAGCCAACGATGGCGAGTTTGTCAAACCGCGCTTGGTCCGCGAACTCCGAGGCACGATTGATTCTATCCTTCCCGTAGGCCACATTGGCAACGGACGCGCTTGCTCTCCGCAGACTGCAGCCACCCTTCGCGAGATGCTCACTCGCGTGGTGTGGGGCGACCACGGCACCGGTAAATTCCTCCGCAACGACCTTGTTAAGATTGCCGGAAAGACCGGCACCTGCTACACTATCGACCCCAACGGTCAGTATAACACCGCCAAGAAGCGCCTCGCCTTCTGCGGATTTTTCCCCGCCGACAAGCCTAAATATTCCTGCATTGTCCTCACTTGCTATCCCAAGAAAAACTTTTTCGGCGCTGCCACCACTTCAGGCCAGGTGCTCAAAAACACCGCGATGAAACTTTACTCCCGCGGTCTCCTTGACAACACCTCCGACTATACCACAGCCACACCATCCACTCAAGGGCCCACTTTCTACGCCTCTACGGACCGCAACTCTTACAATCGCCTCAAAAACCCGTTTGCACTCCCCTCCGGAAAGGCACTCAAAGCCCCTGAGAAGAAAGGCTCCGGCATCCCCGATGTGCGCCATCTCAGCGCCCGCGAAGCGATAATCCGACTTGAAGCCGAGGGCTACAATGTAGCCATCACAGGCTCCGGTTTTGTCAAATCCATGAACCCCGCGCCCGGGACCCTAATAGCCCGAGGCAGCACCGTGACCCTCGCCCTATCGAATCAATAACATCAGTCCCATCCGACAACAATGAATATCAACCGTCTCCTTTCTGCAATAACCCCACTGGCCATCACAGGTGGGGACACACCTGACCTCGACATCAAAGGCATCACCGCCGACTCTCGCGAAGTGGGCCCCGGATGGCTTTTCGTCGCTGTGCCGGGCGTGAGTGTCGACGGACATCGGTTCATCGACTCAGCCGTTGAGAAAGGCGCCGCGGCCATCGTGTGCGAACAGCTCCCGCAGCACCTATCCACGGCTGTAAAACAGATCCGTGTGGCCTCAAGCGCCGATGCCCTCGGCCATCTCGCCTCGCAATGGTTTGACAACCCCTCGGCCAAGCTCCGACTGATAGGCGTCACCGGCACCAACGGCAAGACTACCACAGCCACTCTTATCTATGAGATGGCGCGACTGATGGGCTATAAAGCCGGTCTCCTCTCCACCGTCTGCAACTATGTCGACACCACACCCTATCCCACAGAACACACCACCCCCGACCCCATTACAATCAATCGTCTCCTGGCGCAGATGGTCGATGCCGGATGCCAATATGCCGCTATGGAGGTAAGCTCCCACGCCGCTCATCAGCGCCGCATTGCAGGACTCACCTTTACCGGAGGAGTGTTCACCAATCTGACGCGCGACCATCTCGACTATCACAAGACTGTCGACGCCTATCTTGCCGCAAAAAAACTATTCTTTGACACCCTCCCGGCCACAGCCTTCGCCCTCACCAATGCCGATGACCGCAACGGAGCCGTAATGCTGCAGAACACACCCGCCTCGCGCCACACATACTCCCTCCGCAGCGAAGCCGACTTCACCGGCCACATCGTGGAGCAGCGCATCGACGGCACTCTGCTGAGTCTGAATGGCCGTGAAGTCGAAACCCTCTTCACCGGACGCTTCAACGCCTACAATCTCACGGCTGTCTACGGCGTAGCGCGCCTTCTGGGATGGGATAACGAGGCCATTCTCCGGGCCATTTCCCGCCTTGTCCCCGTGGCCGGTCGTTTCCAGGCCTTCCGCTCGCCCGCAGGGGTGACCGCCATTGTGGACTATGCCCACACCCCCGACGCCCTCGTCAATGTGCTTGACACCATACGCGAGGTGGTGGGCCCGCAGGGGCAGATAATCACCGTGGTGGGGTGCGGTGGCAACCGCGATGCCGGGAAACGCCCCATCATGGCGCTCGAAGCGGCCCGCCGCTCTTCTCACCTAATCCTCACATCCGACAATCCCCGCTTCGAGGAGCCCGACTCTATAATCGACCAGATGGAAGCCGGTCTCGACCCCGCTCTCAGCGCCCGCACCACACGCATCACTGACCGCCGCGAAGCCATCCGCAAGGCAGTCAGGATGGCCGCGCAAGGCACTGTGGTGCTGATTGCAGGAAAGGGGCACGAGGATTACCAGGAAATCTGCGGTGTCAAACACCACTTTGCCGACAGCGAAGAGGTAAAAGCAGCCTTCCAAGAACTCTGAACCATATTTTCACACACACTCACTCTCAAAAAATAACACAGGACGATGCTTTACTGGCTTTATGAGCAACTGAACGGCAGCAGCCACATCCCCGGAGCTCGACTGATGAGCTATATCACCGTGCGCTCCGTGGCCGCAGCTCTCCTTTCGCTATTCCTCACCACAGTGATAGGCCGCCGCATCATTGACCGCCTGCAGATTATGCAGATTGGCGAAGTGGTGCGCAACCTTGGCCTTGAAGGACAGCGAAATAAGACCGGCACTCCCACTATGGGCGGCATCATCATAATTATCGCTATTATGATACCCTGCCTGCTCGTCGGCGACCTCGGCAACATTTACATGGTTCTGCTCCTCATCTCCACCCTATGGCTCGGCACAATAGGATTCCTTGACGACTATCTTAAGTTTAAATACCACAACAAGGACGGGATGAAAGGGAAGTTCAAAATCATTGGCCAGGTGGGATTGGGTCTGCTCGTCGGGCTCACAATGTATCTTAGCCCCGACATCACCCAGCGCCAGGTTGTTACCACGACACCCCCTGCGGTCGACGGAGTAGAGCAAGTGGTGGACTCGGCCGAACTCAACGTCAAGTCAACACAAACCACCATCCCGTTTGTAAAAAACAACAACTTTGACTACTCCTCACTGACCACCTGGATGGGTCCCTACGCTCAGACCGGCGGATGGGTGCTCTTCATCCTCGTTGTCATCATCGCCGTCAGCGCCACCAGCAACGGCGCCAACCTCACCGACGGCCTCGACGGCCTCTGTGCCGGTGTCAGCGCCATCATCTGCGCCGCCCTCGCCATTATGGCCTATCTCGGAGGAAATATCATCTACTCCGGATATCTCAACATCATGTATATCCCCGGCTCCGGAGAGATGGTGGTGTTTATGTCGGCATTTATGGGGGCTCTCATCGGATTCCTATGGTACAACGCCAACCCGGCGCAAGTCTTTATGGGCGACACAGGCTCCCTCACCATCGGCGGCATCATTGCCGTCTTCGCCATCCTCATCCACAAAGAGCTGCTCATTCCCCTCCTCTGCGCCATCTTCTTTGTCGAAGACCTTTCAGTGATGATTCAGGTGGCATATTTCAAGTACACACGCAAAAAATATGGCGAAGGGCGCCGAATATTCAGGATGGCTCCTCTCCATCATCATTTCCAAAAGGAGGGAATACCGGCACTGTTTGACTACCCAAAAAATGCCATTACGGAGCCAAAAATAGTCACCCGCTTCTGGATTATAGGCATCTTCCTTGCCATACTCACCTTCATCACTCTCAAAATCAGATAAAATCTACACACATCATATATGTCAAAAAATCTCGTGATACTTGGCGGAGGCGAGAGCGGCGTCGGAGCCGCCATCCTCGGCAAAGACAAGGGGTGGAACGTGTTTCTCTCTGACTCCGGCTCCATCTCCGAGCGCTATAAACAGGCCCTTGACTCAGAAGGCATTGAGTGGGAGGAGGGTAAACACTCGATGGAGCGTATCCTCGAGGCTGACACGGCGGTGAAAAGCCCCGGCATCCCCCCAACGGTCCCGGCGGTGACAGCTCTGGTGGAAAAAGGGGTCCCCGTAATCTCCGAAATTGAATTTGCCGGCCGCTACACCGACGCCCGGATGGTCTGCATCACCGGCAGCAACGGCAAGACCACCACAACCCTGCTCACCCACCATCTGCTCCAGACTGCCGGAATAGACGCCGGCCTCGCCGGAAACGTGGGCAAAAGCCTTGCTCTTCAGGTGGCGCGCGACCCTCACGAGGTTTACGTAATCGAGCTCTCAAGCTTCCAGCTCGAAAACATGTATGACTTCCATGCCAACATAGCGGTGATTCTCAATATCACCCCCGACCACTTGGACCGCTACGACTACGAGATGCAGAACTATGTCAACGCCAAATTCCGCATCCTCAACAATCTCACGCCACAGGACGCCTTCATCTACTGGCAGGACGACCCCGTGATACGCCGCCAGCTTGAGCGCATAGCCACCGAGGCCCACCTCTATCCCTTCAGCGAGACTCACGAGACTCCGCAGACAGCCGCGTGGGTCGACGACGAGGGCGTAATCTGCATCGACACCCCGAGCGAAAAGATGCGAATGCCGCGTGCCGAACTCTCGCTCAACGGCCTTCACAACCTTTACAACTCTATGGCGGCCGCCATCTCCGGCTGCATTATGGAGATTGACAAGGAGCATATCCGCAAGGCCCTCGCCGACTTCGAGGGTGTGGAGCACCGTCTCGAACCGTGTGGCACCATCAATGGCGTCCGCTGGATTAACGATTCGAAGGCCACCAACGTCAACTCCACCTGGTATGCCCTGGAATCAATGCCCCACGACGTAATCCTCATTCTCGGAGGCAAGGACAAGGGGAACGACTACTCCGAAATCCTCCCCTTGGTAAAAGAAAAAGTGAAAGCCATAGTGTGTATGGGCAAAGACAACTCCAAGCTGCTTGACTACTTCGGCCCTCACGGCATAGAGCTTCACGACACCCACTCCTTGGATGTGGCTGTGGAGCGCTGCGCCACCCTCGCCGGCCCCGGCGACACTGTACTCCTCTCCCCTTGCTGCGCCAGCTTTGACCTCTTCACGAGCTACGAAAATCGCGGCAAGCTGTTCAAAGAGGCCGTCGGCCGACTCAAAAACAAATCTTAACCCCCACCTCTCCCATACTCTCTACTCCCCTACACAATCAATGGAAACATCTCACACCACCACACCTGAAACCACCGCCAAACCGAAAGCTGTGGCAAGAGCCGACAAACACATCTGGGGCATACTCATAGCCCTCTGCATCATTTCCGTCATCGAGCTCTACAGCGCCTCCTCGCGCGAAGTGGCCAACTCGTCAATCGGCGTCATGGGCCCCATCATCCGCCATCTGGTGATGCTCATCGGCGGCCTCAGCATCGTGTGGGTGTTTGCACGCCGCCACTACAGCGACTTTGCCTTATTCACCGTAGGGTTCTCCATCATCAGCGCGGCGCTGATGATATATGTGATGTTTTTCGGCGACTACATCAACGGCGCGCGCCGCTCGCTCTCCATCCTCGGCATAGGCGTTTTCCCGGCAGAAATGGTAAAAATCTCTGCCGTGCTCTCGGTGGCCCTCATTATGACCCTCAACCAAGACCCCAAAGGAGTGGGCATCACCCTCAAAGGAATGCTGCTCAGCTGCGGAGTGTTGCTCTTCTTCTCGGCACTCCTCTTCACCCAGGGCCTCACCAACACGCTGCTCCTCTTCTCAATCACCGCCTCTATGATGATTATCGGCGGCGTGAGATTCAAGCATCTGCTCATTGGCGCCGCGGCAATTATAATCATTGGCGCCACGACGCTAACCGTTATGTATTACACTCAATATGTCCCGTACCAACAGAAGCTTGAGGCAATCAAAAGCAATTCCACCGAGCTCTCTGCTATGGAAAACGGCGATACAAAGATTGAGGTGCCGCGCATAGCCACCTGGATCAACCGCATCATACGCCACCAGGAAGACTCTGTCCCCAAATGGGAGCTTCCGGCCGTAGGCGACAACCGCCAGGAGATTCTCAGCTACATGGCCCAGGCCCACGGCGGCATCACCGGCGTAGGCCCCGGCAACTCGCGCGAAGCCGCCCGCCTGCCACTCGCCTTCTCCGACTACATTTTCGCCATCGTCATCGAGGAGCTCGGGCTGATTGGCGGCATCGGAGTGTTGCTCCTCTACCTGTGGCTATTGGGGCGCGCATCGTCAATAGCCTCACGCTGCTCGGTGACATATCCGGCCCTTCTGGTGTTGGGAATGGCTGTGATGATAGCCTTCCAGGCACTATTCCACATCGGCATCGTCACGGGAGTCTTCCCCGTGTCGGGCCAACCGTTGCCGCTGATTTCAAAGGGCGGCACATCTATAGTGGTGACCTGTATAGCCTTCGGCATAATGCTGTCGGTGAGCAGGACCGCCACACGCAAAGCCAATAAGAAACAGGAAATCCGCGAAGAGATTGACGCTCTCCCCGAACAGCTCAGCGGAGAAAATACGATGCAACTATGAAAGCCTTAATCTCAGGAGGCGGCACAGGCGGCCACATATTTCCGGCTCTTTCAATAGCCGGAGCCGTGAAGCGCAGATGGCCCGATGCAGAAATCCTCTTTGTCGGCGCCGAGGGGCGTATGGAGATGGAGCGTGTTCCGGCTGCCGGCTACAATATTGAGGGACTTCCAGTGGCCGGATTTGACCGTAAACGCCTATGGCGCAATATTCCGGTGGTGTGGCGGTTGATGCGCTCGCTCGTGAAGGCCCGCCGCATTGTCAAGGAGTTCTCTCCGGATATAGCCATCGGAGTCGGGGGCTACGCAAGCGGCCCGGTGCTCAAAGAAGCCCAGCGCCGTGGCATCCCGACATTGGTCCAGGAGCAGAACTCATATCCGGGCGTCACTAACAAACTCCTGGCACGGAAGGCACACTGCATCTGTGTGGCCTACGAAGGCACCGAACGCTATTTCCCGGCAGAGAAAATCATCCTGACGGGCAATCCAATGCGCAAGGAGCTATCAGAGTGCGCCTTGAGCCGTGAGGAGGCAAAACGAAGTCTCGGCTTTGCACCCGAGCAGCCACTCGTCTTCGTGACCGGCGGCAGCCTTGGCGCCCACACCATCAATCGCGCCGTGGCCGAGGCTCTCCCGCTGTTTGAGCGAAAAGGAGCTTCGCTGTTTTGGCAGACAGGGCGCAGCGGCGCCGACGAGTTTCAACCCTTGGCAGAAGGGAAGAAGGGAGTGAGAGCAGTGACCTTCGTTGACCGTATGGAGATAGCCTACCGCGCCGCCGACATCGTAGTGGCTCGCGCCGGAGCGTCGACCATCTCCGAGCTGCAGAACCTTGGGAAAGCCGCCATCCTCATCCCATCGCCCAACGTTGCCGAAGACCATCAGCGCCATAACGCCGAAGCCCTCTCCACCCGCGGTGCCGCCGAAATGATACTTGACCGCGAAGCCGTTGAGCTGCTCCCCGCCAGGCTTGAGGCGCTCATTGACTCGCCGGAGCTCCGCACCTCCCTCGAAAGCAATGCCGCCGCAATGGCACTCCACGGCGCAGACGACCGCATAGCAGCAGAGATAGCCCGCATCACGGGACTTTAACCCAACCCACCACGCATCATCACAACCGCAAAATGGACAACAACATAGATAACTATCCCAACCTCTACTTCATAGGAGCCGGCGGTATCGGAATGGCAGCTCTCGAGCGCTACTTTCTGACTCGCGGCAAGCGTGTGGCCGGCTATGACAGGACCCCGACGGCCCTGACAGCCGAATTGGAAAAAGAGGGTGTAGAGCTGATCTACAACCAGGACCCGGCCGAAATCCCTGAGGCCTATCGCAATCCGGCCACCACAGCGGTCATCTACACACCCGCCGTGCCGGCCGACTCCCCTATCATGCGCTACTTCCGCGAAGGGGGCTTCGAGATGATGAAACGCGCTCGCGCCCTCGGCATCGTGGCCCGCGGCTCCATAGCCCTCTGCTTTGCCGGCACGCACGGCAAGACCACTACATCGAGCATGGCGGCCCACATCCTCACGGTGCAAGGGACAGGGTGCAATGCCTTCCTGGGCGGAGAACTCAAGAACTACGGCACCAACTTCCTGCTCGCTCCGTCATCGACCTACAGCGTCATTGAGGCAGACGAATATGACCGCTCGTTCCATCATCTTACCCCGACTGTAGCCGTCATCACCTCAACAGACCCTGACCACCTCGACATCTACGGCACAGAGGAGGCCTATCTCGAAAGTTTTGCCCGATTCACGGAGCTGATACGTCCCGGAGGGAAACTAATAGTCCACGAAGGTCTGAAGCTCAAGCCGCGAGTGGGCGAAGGAGTAGAGGTGTTCACCTACTCGCGCGACGGCGGCGATTTCCACGCCACATATATCCGCCGGAGCCCCGGCAACATTACGTTTGACATAGTAACGCCTCGCGGCACCATCCGCAACATCAACCTCGGAGTGCCGGTGGAAATCAATATAGAGAATGCCATAGCCGCCGTAGCAGCAGTGGCTTGCACCGAAGCATTTGATCCCACAGCCATCCGCACGGCCATCTCCACATATCAGGGCACGCGCCGTCGATTCGAGACGTGGCTCAAAGAGGACAGCGGGCTCGGGCGCGTGATAATAGACGACTATGCCCACCATCCTCAGGAATTGCGCTCTTCCATAGCCTCTGTGAAGGCGCTCTATCCCGGCCGCAAGCTCACCGTGGTGTTCCAGCCACACCTCTACAGCCGCACCCGCGACTTTGCCGCCGACTTTGCCGCCGCACTCTCCGAAGCCGACACCGTCCACCTGCTCCCTATCTATCCGGCGCGCGAGGAGCCTATCGAGGGCGTCAGCTCCGAAATTATCCTGCGGGATGTGAAAACTGCAGATAAATGGCTTACAGCCAAAGAAAAATTGGTGGAAACGCTTAAAAATCGTAACTTTGACATATTATTGACCGTAGGAGCCGGCGACATCAACACCCTGCTGCCTGCGATAGTAGAAGCCGTGAGCCACTGAACCATCCACAGTCCACAATGCCCAAGTATCTGAAAATAACGTTTTGCATAGTGCTTGCCGCATATCTTGCGGTGGCATTAGTCGTAGCCGTATCTCAACCCGACAATCAAGTGTGTAGCGGTCTGAGCATTGAAGTAGAGCCCACAGACGGCGCCAGCGGATTTGTGACGCAGGAAGAGATTGCCGCCGAGATAGGAGAGATTGCCGACAGCGCCCGCGGCATCCCTTTCACAGCGCTCAACACCCAGACCATCCACCGCCGGCTGCTTGAGCTTGACAAGCTTGAGGATGCCTCAGTGGTGCGTTACACCGACGGCTCCATACGCATCAAGGTGAAGCCGATAGTTCCGGTGGCACGAGTGTTTGACGGCAACGAGAGCTACTATATCAATCGCACCGGCAAACAGGTGAAAGCCGGAGCGCGCTTTCGCAAGAATGTGCCCATCATCAAAGGGCATTTCAACGCCACAGACAGCGTGTTCACCCCGCTGAGCCTCCTGCCGCTGCTTGACTACATCTCGAATGACTCCGTTTGGAACACCTTTATCACAATGATTGAAGTCAAAAGCCCCTCAGACGTGATATTGGTTCCGACGATACGGGAGCACGTAATCAACTTCGGCGCCCCGACCGACATAGAATCCAAATTTACCCGCCTGCATCGGTTTTACACCGAAGTGCTCACCGGGCAAGGATGGGAGAAGTATGACACCATCACCCTTAAATGGAACAGCCAGATAGTGGCAGGCAAGCGCCATCGCAAAGCCGCAGAGCTCCCCGTCAGTGCCTTTGACGAGGATGAGGCCGTGAGTGTCGATGCGATGCTTGCCGGCGACGATGTGGCCCCCGGACAAACCGTGCCGGGCGTGAAAGCCAACACCGAGCGCCCCATACCGCGGGCAAAACAACCCACCGCAAATTAACATCACCCACCACTATAACCCCCACACCGCCTCCTTCAAAATGGACGAAAAAACAATCGTAGCCCTCGAAATAGGGAGCAGCAAAATCAAAGGTGCCATAGGCATTGTTGATGCTAACAACACACTGAGTGTCAAAGCCGTAGAGGAAGAAAAGATTACGGACAACATAGTCCGCTACGGCTGTGTAATCAACGTGGTAGAGACCGTCAAGGCAGTCCGCAGTGTGCTTGACCGCCTCGAACAGCGCACAAACCACCGCAAGGTGAAAAAGGTGTATATCAACATCGGAGGCCGATCGCTGAAATCCGATTGCATAGATATCGAGCGCCACTTCCCGATGGAGACCGAAATCACCCGCGGCATCCTCGACGAGATGAAAGATGAAGCCCTGAGCCGTCCGTTTGCCGACCGCGATGTTGTGGGTGCACTGACCCGCGAGGTGCGCATAGACAACACCCTGAATCCCCGTCCGGTAGGAGTGATGGGCCGACACATCATCACCCGCAACGACGTGTTGAGCTGCCGCAGCCAGCTGCTTAAAAACATAGTGCAGGTGTTGGAGCTGCGTCTCAACCTCAAGATTAAGAATATGTTTGTGCGTCCTTTAGCCGAGGCAGATCTTGTGACGACCACTGATGAGAAACGTCTGGGCTGTATGTTTGTGGACTTCGGAGCAGAGACCACCTCTGTGGCCATCTACAAGCAGGGAGTGTTGGTCCACCTTGCGGTGTTGCCGATGGGGTCGCACAACATCACGCTTGACATCGCCACACTCAATATCCTTGAGGAGCGCGCAGAGGAATACAAAATCCAATATGGCAACGCCTCGGGGCCCGAGACACATCAGGTGGTGCGCCCGATAGAAAATGTCGACCTTGAGACCATCAATCTCTACGTCGGAGCCCGTGCCGGCGAGATATTGCTCAACGTAGTGGAGCAAATCAAGTATGCCGGGCTTGAGACATCGCAGCTGGCAGGCGGCGTAGTGGTGACCGGCGGCGGCTCCCGACTGGGGGGCCTGACCAAGCGCCTCGAAGAGATGCTCGGAGGAGTCAAGGTGCGCATAGGCACCCCCGACAATCGTGTGCACATACTCGACGGCCGCATCCAGAGCGCAGAGGCCGTGGATGTGATAGCCATCCTTGCCGCCGCCACCCGCAAGGGCGCTGAAGAATGTCTTGAGCCGCTCCCACAGCCGGCGTCGCACCCGACGGAACAGCCGGCAGCCACCGCCACCACTCAATACCAGTATCCTCACCGCGGCAACACCCCGCGAGTGACCCCGACGCCTCAGACAGAGCCCGCACCGAAGAAGGAAGTGGCGGCATCGCACCCCACACAACCGGAGAAAACAGCCTCCACGGATAAGTCCGCGCGGAGGAAAAGCCTCTTTGGGGACCTGCGCGATACAATCCGCAACCGTGTGGCCAGCATCCTCACTGACAACCTCTACGAGGAGAGCGACGATAACGACGACGAGGATGAGAATTAAGAAAAAGAAACACAAACGTGGGATAGCGGTGGCTCAAACCGAGGTCTCAACCAACATAGACAGAACAATGGACAGCAACAACACTCACAACGAAAATATATTTGACACCTCAGCCTTCACACCACAGACTACAGTGGAGAAGAACCCCATCATCATCAAGGCCGTGGGAGTGGGCGGCGGCGGAAACAATGCCGTCAACCACATGTTTCGCGGCGGACTGAAGGATGTCTCATTTGTCAACATCAACACTGACCGGCAGTGTCTGAACAACTCACCAGTGCCCGTAAAACTCGTGATAGGCGACGGATTGGGAGCAGGCAACAAGCCGGAGGTGGCACAAGCCTACGCCAACGACTCCATCGAGGAAATCAATCGACTCTTTGACGACGACACGAAGATGGTGTTCATCACAGCCGGTATGGGCGGCGGCACCGGCACCGGCGCCGGCCCCGTGGTGGCAAAAGTGGCAAAAGAGCGCGGCCTCCTGACCATAGGCATCGTCACCATCCCCTTCCTGTTTGAAGGGCAGACCAAAATCAAGAAAGCGATAGCCGGGGCCGATGAAATGGCCAAATATGTCGACGCCCTCCTGGTGATAAACAACGAACGCCTGAATGAAATCTATGGAGATCTCGACTTCCTCAACGCATTCGGCAAGGCAGACGACACCCTCTCGATAGCCGCCCGCTCCATCTCAGAGATAATCACCTCGAACGGAATGATCAACCTTGACTTCAACGACGTCGACACCACCCTTCGCAATGGCGGCGCAGCCATCATCTCGTCGGGCTACGGCGAAGGAGAAGAGCGTGTGAGCAAGGCTATCCGCGATGCGCTCAACTCGCCATTGCTCAAGAACCGCGACATTATGGGGTCGAAGAAACTGCTATTCAACATCTTCTTTGATCCCAACTCCGAGCAGCCCTTCAGGATGAACGAGACCAACGAGCTGACCGACTTTATCTCCTCGCTCAACTCTGATGTCGACGTGGTGTGGGGCGTAGGGTTTGACGAAACCCTCGGAAACAAAGTTAAAATCACCATTCTTGCGGCAGGATTCGACGTGACTATAGGCAAAGAGGAGGAGGAGCTGGCCGAACGAGGAGGCAAAGGCTTCACCTTCGGGCCTATCAAACCCTCAACGCCACAGCCCGCTAAGCCGACGCCACAACACAAACCGGCCGACATCGACAACGAACGTCTGGCAGATGAATACGGAATAAAAGTCAACGAAATCACCGGAGCGAAGGATCGCAGCAACTCAGTGATACTGACCCCCTCGCAGCTCGACGACGACACCATCTGCGAACTACTCGAAAACACCCCGACCTACAAGCGTGACCGCAAGGTGATAGAAGAGCTTCGCAACACAGCCGGAGAATCGACAATGACGTCGACATCGGCAACACAGTCCAATTCCGGCAACGCGATTTTCAACTTTGGCTGACATCACCCCTCCCATTTAGGGGAGAGGATATAATAGCCCGGGATTTTTCCCAAAATGCCATATCCCTCGGGGACTTCCGAGACTATAGGGATATCCGGCAGGGGAGAGTCGGGGTTGGCAGGATTATCAAACACAATGGTGGGAATAGAGTCGTCGTCGCCGACTGTTCCCGCCGTTGTGTTTGGTTTTTGTTGAGGTCGGTCGCGGGCAGCGGCTTTTCGCGCCGCGGCAGCAGAGCGTGCGCGAGCCGAGCGGCGTGCGGCAGTGTCGATACGGAGCTTCATCGTTGCCCACGCATCCCGGTCAAGAGCCGAGAGGTCTATACCGTCAGTGGAGAGAGTCTCGGCATAGAGCAGAATGGCGGCAATAGTGGTGTGGCAAGCGGTGAGAAGGATGGCATCCTTAAGCAAGCGCCCAAAAGCGCGATCGGAAACAGGAAGAGCTGACATAACTGAGAGATAAGATTGTTGATATTGATTAATTACGCCACAAAGTTACAACAGCCCATCCCGCAAAACAGTGCGATAATGCCGACAAGAGAAGCCATAAATCCGGGAATATTACAAATTAGCTCCGGAATTAGACTTCTAAGGTTAGGGATTCTCTCAGAAAATGAGTAATTTTGCGGTTTGAAACAGGATGCAAAATGAGATTTGACGAGTTGGACCTTAGTGACGATGTGCTTGATGCTCTCGAAGCAATGCGATTCGGGGAGTGTACGCCCATCCAGGAGAAAGCTATTCCGGTGATATTCGAGAAGCGCGATCTTATAGCCGTGGCACAGACGGGCACCGGTAAGACAGCCGCCTATCTTCTTCCCGTGATTGATATGCTGGCCGATGAGCCGGAGCCGGAGGCTGTGAGCTGTATAGTTATGGCCCCGACACGCGAACTGGCACAGCAGATAGACCGCCAGCTTGAAGGATTTTCATATTTCCTGCCCATATCCAGTGTGGCTATCTATGGAGGCACTGACGGCAAGGAGTTTGCCCGGCAGCAGAATGGGCTCAAGAAGGGAGCCGATGTGGTGATAGCCACACCCGGACGACTGATAGCCCACCTGCAGCTCGGTGGGATAGACTTGAGCCGTGTGCAGTATTTCATCCTTGACGAAGCAGACCGTATGCTCGACATGGGATTCTTCGACGATATAATGCAGATAGTCAAGCATCTTCCCGAAGAACGGCAGACACTGATGTTTTCAGCCACTATGCCTCCCAAGATACAGCAGCTGGCCAAAGCCATCCTACACAATCCTGTAGAGGTGAAGATAGCCGTGTCGCGCCCGACGGAGAAGATTGACCAAAGCGCCTGTGTGGTCTACGAGAACCAGAAGACTCCCGTGTTGCGACATCTGTTCAAGAGCGTAGCCTCGCAGAGAGTGATAGTCTTCGCCTCGTCGAAGCTCAAAGTGAAAGACCTGGCCAAACAGTTGCGCCAAAGCGGCCGCAAGGTGGGCGAGATGCACTCCGACCTCGAGCAGGATGCCCGCGAGGCCGTGATGCACGACTTCCGCGCAGGTCACATAGATATCCTGGTGGCCACAGACATAGTGGCACGCGGCATCGACATCGACGACATAGCGATGGTGGTGAACTACGATGTGCCCCGCGAGGCTGAAGATTATGTTCACCGCATTGGGCGCACGGCTCGAGCCGGTGCGGGAGGTGTGGCCGTCACATTGGTGAGCGAAGGGGATATGCGCTGGTTTGGCAATCTCGAAAGCTTCTTGGGCTATGAGGTGACCAAACGCGAACTGCCGGCCGAGATAGGGGAGACCCCGACCTACAATCCATCGCGCGGCAGAGGAGGCTCCAACAGGCGCCCGGGAAGTCGCGGCAACAAAGGCCGCTCAAAGAAGAGGGCCGACAAGAACAGCAGCGGCGCAAAGAGCGACAACGGCAAAAGCCGGAACAGCCGGAGCAACCGAAACAACAACCGCAACCGTAAGCCAAAACCAAACAATAATTCATCTTCAAAGCAATGAGACATCATATCACATCCGCTATACTCCTTCTCGCCGCATCTACACTGAGCGCCGGAGCATATAATTTGAAGCTGTTTGAGACCCCCAAACGTGCCGAGATATTCAACTATCAGCCTGTTGACAGCGCTGCTGCCGCAGCCGCTGTGCTCGACACCATCAGAATAGACTCCCTCACACTCATAGCCCCCTGCGCACGCCCGGTGGAATCGCCGCTCGAATCATACTGGCTGCGCCCGGCCGTGTTTGACAAAATCCGTCTGTTTGACGGACCCTTGTCGGTGACACAGTCCCCCGCCGTCAATGTTGGCGCGCCGGGGAGCGACGCGTTCAACTGGATTAATGAGGCCGTTTTGCGTTCCGACATAATGAAGCGCACCCGGCAGAAATATATAGTGAATCACCCCGACCGTGTGCGCTACAACGAAAAGCACCTCCCCGAGCCTCCGCGTGAGTTTGTGGCCGTGATAGATCCCGAGACCGCCAGCATAGTGCTCCAGGAGGTGGTGGCACTCGAGGCACCGGCCCCAGAGATTGAAACAGACATAAAGAAACGCCATTGGCTTCGGAAATTCTCGGGCGACCTTCAGTTCTCGCAGGCCTACGTGTCGCCCAACTGGTATCAGGGCGGCAACAACAACCTCAATATGCTCATCAACGTATATTACGAGGTGAAACTCAACCAAGCCTTCCACCCAAAATGGATATTCGACAACACATTCCAGTACAAACTCGGCACCAACAATACGATTGACGATAAGGTGCGCGACTACACCATCTCCGAAGACATTTTGCAGTGGAATATGACTGCCGGCTACAAGACCGCCAAACATTGGTATTATTCAGTCTCGGCAATGTTCAAGACACAGATTCTCAACAACTACAAAGCCAACACCGACGAGCTGAAAGCCTCCTTCCTCTCGCCCGGCGAGCTCAATGTGGGTGTCGGTATGACATATTCCAACACGAATAAGAAAAAGACCCTCACCTTCGATGCCTCGATATCGCCTCTGTCGTGGAATATGAAAACCTGCATCAACAAGCGTATGGACCCCACAGCCTTCGGCATCAAAGAGGGGCGCACAGTGGTCAACGAAATCGGTTCGAGCGGTGAGGCCAAACTCTCCTGGAAGATTTGCGACAACGTCTCGCTGCGCTCACGCCTATTTGTCTTCTCGGATTACAGCTATATTCAGGGCGATTGGGAGAACACGCTTCAGTTTACCATCAACCGCTTCCTCTCCACACAAATCTATGCCCACGCCCGCTACGACTCCACCACTAAGCGCCCCGACCCGGATAGCCGCTGGCACAAGCTGCAGATTAAAGAGATTCTCTCGTTCGGGTTCAGCTACAAGTTCGGCACACTGTAATGCGCCATCTGACAGCAGTCATACTCCTGTGTATAGTCAGTGTCGTCTCGGCACGTGGCGTGTTTGACACAGTCAGCGGACGCGGCACGATACTCCCCGGCTATGATGAAGACAGTGTGGTGGAGCGGCTCTCAGAGCGTCCGCTGCACCCCATAGAGGGGATATGGGAGGTGGCAGGCGAGGGGTCGCTGATGGCTATCGAGAAGGTTGATGAGCGCCCTACACTCTATGCGATGGTGCTCATTCAGGGATATGACCTCGGGCTGCGCCGCGGCACCGTGATGGGTTGGCTCACCCCCGGCGCCGCCGAGGGGAAATATGACGCCCGCATCTTTTCAAGCCGCATTGACGATGGCACCCTGCTCGTACACCCGGACCGCTATGAGGCATCTATAGACAAGGATGAAGTGCGCATCACCATCAAGCCATACGGGCGCTCGTTCAGGATAAACTGGTGGCGACTTTTGCTCCCATATATGTTTCGCAGTGCCATCACGCCCATTGAACGTCACTCATCAGGTCTGGAGGGATTCACGCGGGTATGGCCGGAGCCTATACCACCCCTTACACCCCGCTATCTGTAATATGACTCTACACCTACTCATCGCCCTGCTGCTTGCCTATGCGGCGCCCGACAACACCCTGCGCCCACGCCTACGCCCGATTACAGCCGTAGCAGAGGTTGCCGCCGCTCCCGACACACTCCGCGGAGCTGTGTGCGATTCCATACACCTAAACGGGTATGACAAACCGCTGCGCGCATCGGTGGAGACAATGTTCATCACCAACGGGCTGGCCGACAGCATCTCGGCCGTGGGCATCACGGTGGAATATCTTGACCTGAAAGGGCGCAAGCTACACTCGCGCTCCGAGTGTGTCAGAGTAGAGCTGACTCCCGGCGACACACGCATGGTGCAACTCCCGACGTGGGACAAAAACCATTCATTTTTTTATGCCGGAGGGCAGCATCCACGCACATCGGGGGTCACACCCTATAGTGTGCGCTTATCGGCCAACTACATCGTAAAATCTTCACAATGACTTCATTTTTAATGCAATATCACCTGCTTGGGCTCACCATTGGGCTATGCACGTTTCTTATCATCGGGCTTTTTCATCCGGTGGTGATTAAATGCGAGTATCATTTCGGTGCCGGATGTCGCTGGTGGTTTGCCGTGGCCGGCACGCTACTTGCACTCCTCACCATTGTGGTTGACGATCCGTTCTGGTCATCGCTCCTCGGGGTCACCGCCTTCAGCTCATTGTGGAGCGTCCACGAAATAGCCGAACAGCAACGCCGAGTGGAAAGAGGATGGTTTCCACAGAATCCTAAGCGCAAAAAATGCAATAAGTAGAGTTTTTTTCGCTAACTTTGCAAAAATATACTTATCCTCAACGTAATGGCTGAATATTCTTATATCCACATAGCGCTTAGAGGCCCCTCAGAGGGGGCAACGCGCACTCTATACACCTATCCCGCCGACGCCCCCGACACCCCGTCGTGGGACTCTATTATGGTTGAACCAGGGGTGGCCGTAAAGCGTTTTCTCAACACTTCGGAGTGCTACGTGCTGCAGAGTGCAGCCGAGGGGCATTATCTGTCGCTCATCACCCGCGACGCCGTCGATGCCGACAAATGGGTGATGATTTCAGTGCTGGTCAGCAATGGGGCATCGCTGTCGGGGCGCCAGGCATTACGACTATTTGAAAGCCTGCGCCGGGCGCTTGTAGACAATGCCGACCTTAGCGAAGAGGCAGCCGAAGCGGCCCTTGCCGAGGCTCAAGTGCCGAAAATACCCGTAGAGCTCCCATCGTGGATAGTCCCGGAGAGCACGGAGCCCGACTCAGAGGCCGGGTATCGCACATATATGTCGACAGCAGAGCTTGAACAGATATTCGCTTTCCCCTCGCAGCCCGACTATTCTCACTTCCGTTGTGTGTTGGTGGTGCCCGCCACCGCCTCGCTTCGTCCGGGAGTGAAAATGACACGCATCACGGTGCCCATACGCCGGCAGTATTCCGTAGAGTGTCCTGAAGGGGTTGAGGTCTCAGCCTTGCAGGTGTATGACGGCGATAAGCTCACCATCACTTATACGAAGGAGGGCTTTGACTCTCACAGCGAAACTATTACCGTGGGACAGCCGTGTGCCTATGCCAAAGCTGACGGTGCCAAGCTCACAATCCGCACCGCCACACAGACCGGCGTCAGATTTGTGCGCCGGGTGCCCGTCAGAGTGGTCTCTTCCAAGGGGAACGACCTGCGCGGAGGCTACACCATCACCTTGGGCGGACGCCTCATCAACACGATGGTCCCCTATATCGACTTCACCCCTCGCGATCTCCCGGAGGGAGAGGATGTGGAGATTCGTGTGGAGTCCAACAACTACAAGCCCCTGAAACTCATAATCCCTTCGTCTGAAGTGCTTACAGCCGGCGAATTGCTGCTTGAACTCCAGCCGGTGGAGCAGATGGTCACGCTGAAACTCGATTTCGGCAACGGACGTGTGTTTACTCAGGAAATCAACATAGAGAAAAACACGCCCGAATATAATCGCCTTCACTCGGGCAATTTCCACGGATTCCGCGCCCATCGCCAGGTGACCACCGACAATAGCGAGGTCTACAACGTAGATGTGCGCCTCAGCAATCCCCCCGTTGCCCCCAATTTCGACACCGGGCGCGACAAGCACACCTCCACATCCGACGGGGAGACACGGCGCCGTTCGCCTCAGTTTGAAAACATATCAGACGAGGCCGCCGACGAAAAGCCTATCGTAGACACCACCCTGCCCACCCGTGATGAGGATGACTATACATCGACCGGCAAAGAGGAGCTTTACGACGACGAGACCCCCGCTGTGATGCCTCTGTGGAAACGCAAGGAGGCCAAGTGGGGGCTATGCGCCGTGGCCGCCATAGCCGTTGTGCTGACAGCCGTATTCTCTCTGCGCAATAAACCGGCCGAGGCCACTCCGGCCGAAGTGGCCGGCCAGGGGATTGAGACCGTGAGCCAACCCGGCGAAACCGAATCACAACCGCAGGCAACAGCCCCCGATGCCGACACCCGGGCCGACATAGACTATCTCAACACAAACGCCGTGTGGCACCTGGCAAAACTGCGCAGCCCTATGGGCAAGGCTCTTGCAGAAGCCCTGAAGGCCGGCGACCTCAAGGCTATTGCCGAAAACGACTACTTTGCCGTTGAGGGTCGCTGCACCAACCGCGACGCAAACCAGATAGTGGAAATGACCTGGGCTGCCATAGGCTCGCCCAATGCCGCCGGCAACGCCCGCCGCGTGCGCGAGGCTGCCGCCAAGGAGGAAATCACCCTCCACAAACTGATGGAAGCCCTCGCAAAAGTGCGCCCAAGCGAAAACATCAACAACTCACCCCGACCCAAGAAATGAAAACCATAGAAGAGACCCAGGCAGAGATTGTCGAGGAGTTTAACTCCGTAGACGATTGGATGGACCGCTACACGATGATAATCGAGGAGGGCAACAATCTGCCACAGCTCCCCGAGAAATACCGCACCCCCTCCAACCTCATCGAGGGGTGTCAGAGCCGAGTGTGGATCAACGCCGAGCAGACCCCCGAGGGACGCATACACTTCGAGGCCGACTCCGACGCCATGATAGTGAAAGGCATTATAGCGCTGCTGGTCAAGGTGCTCGACAATCGCACGCCCGACGAGGTGCTCAACGCCGACCTCCATTTCATCAACGACATCGGACTGGGCGAAAATCTCTCGCCCACACGCTCCAACGGCCTCCTCGCCATGATAAAGCAACTGCGCCTCTACGCTATGGCCTACAAGGCTAAAGCCGAATCCTGACAAAAACAACAAACACAACTCTATACACTTCTAATACCTATGAAAATCAGACCCCTCATCCTCGCGGCAGCCCTCCTTGCCGGACTGTCGGCCCAAGCAAAGTTTACGGAGTTCCCCGACGGCAGCAAAGTGCCTGACTGGTTTAACGACACCAAAGTCCCCGCGCTCGCCAAGCTCGGGAAGCAATATGTGGTGACCGACTACGGCGTCACCGCCTCTGACTCAACCCTCATCCAGACCGAAGCTCTACAGAAGGTGATTGACCTCGCCGCAGAGCAGGGCGGGGGAGTGGTGGTGATTCCCGAGGGCACATTTCTGAGCGGTTCGCTCTTCTTCAAGCCCGGCACCCACCTGCACGTGGCCAAGGGGGGCAAGCTCAAAGGGAGCGATGCCATCACCCACTATAAAATCATCAAGACCCGCCTCGAAGGGCAGACTATCGACTATTTTGCCGCGCTCGTCAACGCCGACGGCGTCGACGGCTTCACCATCACAGGCGAAGGCACCATCGACGGCAACGGCCACCGCTACTACGACGAGTTTTGGCTCCGCCGCAAGGTGAACCGCAACTGCACCAACCTCGAAGCGCTCCGCCCTCGTATGGTCTACATATCCAACTCCAAGGATGTGACCGTGCAGGGTGTGCGCATGGTCAACTCCGGCTTCTGGACCAACCACCTCTACAACTGCTCACGCATCAAATATCTCGGCGTCACCATCCTCGCCCCCACCGACGGCTATCCCAAAGGCCCGTCGACCGACGCACTTGACCTCGACGTGTGCAAGGATGTGCTCGTGTCGCAGTGCTATATGAACGTCAACGACGACGGTGTGTGTCTCAAAGGAGGCAAGGGCACTTGGGTGGACACCATCCCCGGCAACGGCCCCGTGTCAAACGTTATCATTGACCGCTGCACCTTCGGAAAGACCAACGCCGGTGTCACCTTCGGCTCCGAGGCGTGGGACTGCTCCAACGTGATAATGAAAGACTGCAAGTTTGACGGCACATTCCACGTACTCCTCTTCAAGATGCGCCCCGACACCCCGCAGCAATATCGCAACGTGCTCATCGACGGCGCCACAGGCACCGTGCGCAATGCCGTAGAGGTGCAGACCTGGACACAATTTTTCGACAAGGTGGAGCGCGACCCGATGCCGGTGTCGGGAGTTGACAATGTGACATTCCGCAACGGCCATCTCATCTGCACCCGCGACTTCTACAAAGACCGCAAGACCGACTTCTACACCTTGCGCAACTTCACTTTCCGCGACATTTGGGCCTCTGCTCCCGACCCCACATTTGACACCTCTCAAATCACCGACTGCACCGTAGAGAATGTCACTGTCACCCTCCCGGAGAAATAAACTCTCGCTAAGCGCATTAGCCGTAGCCGCCCTGCTGCTTTCTTCGGGCAGCGCCAACGCAGACACCATCCGTTACAAAGTGGATGGTAAGATTGACGGACACGAAGGTCAGACCGTCAAGATGTTTGACTATGGCAAAAACAAGCTGACGATAGATAGCGCCACCGTTGCAAACGGGAGATTCACGATGGAGGGCGACTATGGTAGAAATGCGTTTGTGAGAATTGCATGTGATGCACAGACATATTCCAACTGCATCTTAGACTCTCTCGTCACTCCCAACTTCGAGACACACCACCCCGAGGCTTCCACCTCCCTCAACGCCGAGTATCTGAAATATCTGAAAACCGAGGAGGCATTTATAGCCGAATGCGGCGAAAATATCGAGGCGCTGATGAGTCAGGGACTCTCTGAGAGCGACATAAAGGATGGTTTCTTTTATGACTTCAAGACCCGACCCGGCGGTGTATTCGATTTTTACAGAGGCATCATTGCCGATAATCCCAATGGCATAGGAGAGGCCGCTCTATGGTTTGGAGTGACCGGCTTTGACATCACCCCCGATGAGTGGGATGCTTTTTTTGAGATTGCAGACCGTCAAATCAAAGAGCTGCCGCTGTCTTCGTTTTTCGACAACCAATATAAAGCGATGAGAAACGCCCTCCCGGGAGCTAAATTCATTGATTTTGAAGGCAAGACGCCCGACGGGAAGACTATTCGCCTGTCAGACTATGTCGGCAAAGGGAAATATGTTATCGTCGATTTCTGGTCGTCATGGTGTGGCCCCTGCGCAGCAGAAGCCAAGAATTATTTAATTCCGCTCTACGAGAAATACGCTGACAACCCGCGTTTTGAAATGATTGGAGTAGCGACAGTTGATGATTCGACCGACTCAAAGAGAAGCATTGAGCAGCACGGCTACAAATGGCCTCAGATACTCGACGCCGGGATGCAACCGTTAGAGCTTTACGGCTTTGACGGAATCCCGATGATTATGCTCTTCGGCCCCGACGGAACCCTCCTGGAACGAGACATCCGAGGCGAGGCAATAGAAAAAGCCCTTCTGAAACACATGTGAAAATGTCGTGTCTTCCATTAAACAATCCAGTAAGCTCATCCCAAGAGCGGTATATTGCAAGGGTTGTTTCCTTATCTCCGTGATAATGGCACATAATTTTTGCAATCCAACGATTGCCTTATTCGTGGCAACCGTATCAAAATGTTAGCAATCGACACCGCAGATCAGTCTACACAGTAAGCGTCGAGGGGGTTGTAGTCGTCGTCATCCTCGTAGCTGGGGCGGCCGAAGGCTCCAT